>DQEK01000304.1 GCA_003533545.1 Acidobacteriota bacterium
AGCCGCATCTGCCAGGAGAGAAACATCAGCATGTCGTTGACGCTCGACGAAAGCCCTGTCGCCGGGTCGAAGGAGCGGGCATCGACGAAGGGCATCACATCCCGCGGGTTATCAAGCCAGCGCCGACCATAGCCGGTGACCAGGCGCGCCCGGTGCGGGGCGCTTGGCACACCCACACTCGAGGAGGTCATGCCCAATGGCGCCATGATCTCGGTTTCCACATACTCCTCGTACTCACGTCCGGAAACGGTCTCCACGATCGCGCCCGCAAGGGAGAGGCCGAGGTTTGAGTATTTCCAGACTGTCGAAGACGGGTAGGCCGTTTGTTGTTGTGAGACGGTCTCGCGCAGGTCTTCACCGGTGGGAAAGTCGAACTCCGTCCACGATGGATGGTCAGACTCCCGCGGCAAGCCGGCCGAGTGGGTTAAGAGATTCCAGACCTTGATCGGCTCGGCCTCGGGATAGGGATTCTGGATGTCGAACCACGGCAAATGGTCGGTGATCGGGTCGTCGAGTCGCAGTTTCCCGGCGTCCCGCAACTGCAGGATGGCGATGCTGGTGAACAGCTTTGAGTGTGACGCGATGCGGAAGATCGAATCGACCTGCATTGGCGAGTTGCGCTCAACATCCGCGTGACCGTATGCCTTCGACCAGACGACCTCTTGGCCGTGTACCACGCCAATGACGAGACCAGGCAGACTGATGTCCTTCATCTGCGCTTGGATCCAAACATCCATAACCTTGATCTGTGAAGCCACCTCGGGGTGGTCGGCGACCTCCTGGCCAGCGGCCGAGGCACTACAGAGACAGGCGACGACGGCGACGAGCGACATCAGTTGTTTCATCACAGCTCTCCGATTCGGAATTACTGGGGGTTCGCTTCAAAAAGTGTTCTACCAGTCGGGTCAGACAGCCTCAGATTCGGGCCACCCACATCATGAAGTCTGATGCTGAGTTGTTCAGTTCCGGAGGTATCAAAGAACGAAACGTTCGCTCCTTGTTCACTTGTGCCGAGACTCAATCGAGAGTTCCCGTTGCCGTCATAGAAGACCAGATGTGCGCCAGAGTTGTTGG
Source organism: Acidobacteriota bacterium (assembly GCA_003533545.1). Lineage (GTDB taxonomy): Bacteria > Acidobacteriota > Vicinamibacteria > Vicinamibacterales > UBA8438 > DQEK01. Next base: position 1,075 of record DQEK01000304.1, read on the forward strand.
TCGATTGCTCGCCTTCGTCTTCCTGAAGCGTGCTCTCCCAGCTCTCTAGACGGGCGTAGAGTTTCCCATCGACCCCATAAATATGGAGACCGGTGGCGTCGAGCACCCGGCTGGCTTGCAGGGCTGACGTCACAACTGCGCCCGTGGCGGCTGCCAGTATTACGCCGGTCAGGATGACGATCGTGTAACGGCTAGTCATCTCTCCTCCTCGCATCTGCGTTCAGTGCACATACGGTGATTCGTATGTGCGACATTTTGGCACAAAGTGGCACATGCCTCACTCCACGTTGGACCCGTTCCCCAGCCAGCGGTAGAATCTAGCCCTCCAGTGCCCGAGTTAGCGTGAGTTGAGGAAAAAGATTATGGCTAAATTCAGTAGACGTAAATTTTTGTCAGTTAGTGGTGGCAGCCTTGGTCTTCTTGCGACGACCGGCGGTCGTCCGGGGGCGGCCGAACCGTTGAAGCCCAGACACAGCCAGTCGGCTGCCAATGCCTCAACGGTCGATGTCGCGGTTATCGGTGCCGGAGCATTTGGTGGCTGGACGGCGCTCTATTTGCGTGAGATGGGCTTATCGGTTGCCTTAATCGATGCCTACGGACCAGGCAACGCACGCGCAGCGTCTGGTGGTGAAACCAGGCAGATCCGCGCGGGATACGGTGAACGAGAAATCTACACTCGGTGGGTGCTTGAAGCGTTTAAGCGATGGGACGCTCGGCAGGAGGAGTGGGGTGGACTCCCGTTGTTCTACCGCACTGGTCAGCTTTCACTGCAGCGGCAATGGTCGAACAACCTCAGAGCGACGCAACGGGTTCTGAACAAGCTCGGAGTCGAAAACGAAGTAATTGAGCCCGATGAGCTAGCCCGACGGTATCCCCAGTTCAATCTTGATGGGATTGCGTTTGGGCACTACACACCCAGCACAGGGGTCCTCATGGCAAGGCGGGGTTGTTTCGCCGTGGCCCAAGACTTCGAGCGCAAAGGTGGTGAGTTCGTCCTGGCGAAGGCTCAACCGGGACGGCACGCGGGCAGCCAGTTACAGGAGGTCACCTTATCGACGGGACAAACCATTGCTGCCGGTCAGTTCGTGTTCGCCTGCGGGCCCTGGCTGCCAAAGGTGCTACCGACTCCGATGAAAGGTCGGTTAGCAACACCGCGACGGGTGACCTTTTGGTATGGCGTGCCAGCCGACGACAGGCGCTTCAGTTATCCACACTGTCCCAATTTTGGAATGGCGGGCGTCTATGGGTTTCCCAGTATCGAGGGACGGGGTCTGAAGTTTGCGACGGTCTACGACAGCATCCCGTTTGATGCGGATTCGGATGAACGACTCGTGAATGACCATGAAGTGGAGCGGGCACGCGAATTCTTGCACCAATGGTTCCCGGCGCTGCTCGACCAGCCACTGTTGGAATCTCGCGTGTGTCAGTACGAATCGAGTGTGGATGCACATTTCATCGTTGACCAGCATCCCGACATGGAAAACGTCTGGATTGTCGGTGGGGGTTCCGGGCACGGCTACAAGCACGGCATTATGCTTGGGGATTACGTCGCGCGGCGCGTTACCGGCCAAGCGACCGATGCCGAATTAGACCGAACCTTTCAACTGAAGCAGGAAACCTTTTAAGGGAGCTACGAGTTCGGAAGTTGTTGTCGGCGTCTATGAGATTCCTCGTTGGAGTGGTGGCGTGCGCGGTGGTGATTTCGGCCTGTGGTGGCGGCGGTGGTGGGGGGTCCAGTCCAACCGCTTTCACGTTTTAAGAAGTCTAGGACACACTCACGTCAGAAACCGGTAATGAACAGACACTAGTGGCTCGGGAGGCTCCTATGTCCATGTATTCACGTAAAGAATTCCTCGGCCTGAGCGCAGTGCTGGCCGGCGGGGTCGGGTGTGCTGGATTTCCAGAGCTCGGAAATCAGGATACGACCCGCGACCATGGAACGCAGCCGGACCTTGCTGTGGTCAATGGCCGTGTGTATACGGTCGACGACGGGTTGCCACAGGCCGAAGCCTTCGCGGTCAAGAACGGTCGCTTCACGGCCGTTGGTAGCAGTGATGACATTCGAAACATGGTCGGCACAAACACCGAAGTCATCGACGCCGAAGGCATGACGATCACGCCAGGGTTCATTGATACCCATTGCCATCCGACTGGCGTGAATGAACTCTATGGCGTGAATACCAACCTAACCACGGTGGCGGAAATTCAGGCGGCGATTCGCGCGAAAGTGCAAGAGACGCCACCTGGGTATTGGGTGAATGGTTTCATGTTTGACGACACGAAGGTTGTCGATGGTCCGCTGCATCGGACCCATCTCGATGTCGTGGCACCAGAACACCCGGTCAATGTGGCGCACCGTGGTGGACATACCAACTGGTACAACAGCAAGGCGTTCGAACTGGCCGGGATTTCTCGCGACACCCCTGACCCCGAGGACGGGCGTTTTCAGAGAGATGCCGAGGGTAATCTGAGTGGCATGGTGGCCGAAAATGCCCGCCAAGTCTTCAACAGCGTTGGTCGCCGGGACACCCTCACTGACGAACAGCAGCGGGACCGTGCGCGCGAAGGTATGGCCCATATTTCGACACTGCTTACTGCCGCTGGGTTGACCACTGTTCATGATGCCGGGGCAAACCGAAGCAAACTCGTCGCCTATCAGGATGCCTATGCCGCCGGTCTCCTCCGGCACCGTGCCTACATCATGGTCCGTGGTCCATATGAGGAACTGAGGAATGCCGGGGTCTCCTCGGGTTTTGGGGACGAGTGGGTGCGGATCGGCGGGGTCAAATACACGGCTGACGGCTCGGCTTCTGAACGGACAATGCGGATGAGCACGCCATTCGAGGGTCGTCCTGACGATTACGGCATCCTCACCATGTCGCAAGAGGAGATTCACGAAGTGGTGGAGGATGCTCACCGTCACAACTGGCAAATTGGTATTCACGCCAATGGTGATGTGACGATTGACATGGTCTTGAATGCCTATGAGCGAGTGTTGGAGCGGTGGCCTCGCCCTGACCCGCGGCATCGGATCGAACATTGCACCTTGGTGAATGCAGCCCTGATCCAGCGCATCAAGAACACCGGCACCATTCCAACGCCGTTTTGGACCTATGTCCATTTCCATGGTGAGAAGTGGAATAACTACGGCGCGGAGAAACTCGA
>DQEK01000158.1:0-995 GCA_003533545.1 Acidobacteriota bacterium
GGGCACTCGGTGTATTTCGTGCTCCGAGGTCTCACTGGACGCGCCGAGTTCCACGAAACTGAAGCCGACCTCTATGTGGTGCACCGTGGCAACGCCACGTTCGTGATCGGTGGCGAACTCATCGATGCCGAAGTTCTACCGCGCAAACAGCAACGCGGTAGTTCGATCCGCGATGGCAACCGGTACGCTCTCGCACCCGGCGACATCCTTCACGTACCTGTGGCTACCCCGCACCAAATCATCGTTCCACCCGGACAAACGTTTCTCTATACTCTTGTGAAATTCGATGAGGAGCCCCTGCAATAGTTCCGACTTGCCGCACAGTTACTTAAGGCGGCCGTCGTAAGGTGCGGAAGCCCGTTCGGTCAACTGACCTGCCGAACTTTAACGTGTATAATTGGTGTCCATTTAAGGTGAGCCGTATGGCTGATCCTGAAAATCTTGAAACTTAACTCGGGAGAAACACAACCATGAATACGAAACGAGTCTCGATCGCAGTTGCGACAACGGTGGGTGCGTTGCTTCTAACCGGCCTCTCAATCGTTGCCCAACCACAGAGTGACGAGCCGCCCGAGATGGGGTTCTTTATTACTAGCGTCGGCCTCGGCGATGGTGGCAACTTGGGCGGACTCGCGGGCGCGGACGCCCACTGTCAGGCGCTGGCCGAGGCGGCAGGCGCCGGACACCGCACCTGGCGCGCCTATTTGAGTACGCAGGGGGACGACGCCGTCAATGCACGCGATCGCATCGGCTCAGGACCCTGGGCCAACGCCGAAGGTCTGACCATTGCGACTAATGGCGAAAGCCTGCACCACGACAATTCGAATATTAATTGGGAACACGCCCTGAACGAGAATGGCGCTCAATTCGAGTCGCGCCTAGGCGGCGACCCCGAGTTTACAGAACACGACGTGCTGACTGGAACAACACTTGTTGGCACGGCATTTCCGGCGGGCGACGACCAAACCTGTAGCAACTGGACAAGTAATAACGAA
>DQEK01000158.1:1098-5242 GCA_003533545.1 Acidobacteriota bacterium
CAACGCCGAAGGTCTGACCATTGCAACTAACAGCGAAAGTCTGCACCACGACAACTCGAATATCACCTGGGAACATGCCCTGGACGAAAATGGTGATCAATTCGAATCGCGACTCGGCGGCGACCCGGAGTTTACAGAACATGACGTGCTAACTGGAACACAGATTGTTGGGACGGCATTTCCGGCGGGCGACGACCAAACCTGCAGCAACTGGACAAGTAATAACGAAGGCAGCGCCAGAGTCGGGCACCCAGACCGCATTTCGTTCTCGACGCCAGGCGCCCCCTGGAACTCCTCCCACGGAACACCGGGTTGCACCCAGGAGAATCTCGTGAGTGTCGGCGGCGCGGGCCTCTTTTATTGCTTTGCCGCGGAGTGATATCCGGTCAAGGACGATCCTGACAACCTGTGAAATTTCAAGGCCCAACGGTGGTGAGTGCGGCCATCTTCCTGGTGGCCGCCTGCGGGGGCGGGGGCGGAAGTAGCGGCGGCTCACCCCAGTCCGTAGACTCTGAATCGCCGAACATTATTTTCTTTCTATCCGACGATCAGCGGTCCGATCAATTTGGTGCTGCCGGACATTCCACACTAAACACACCAACCATTGATGCGCTCGCAACGGAGGGAACCCGTTTCACCAATGCGTTCGTCACGACCGCAATCTGCGCTGCAAGCCGTGCAACTATTCTCACCGGCTTGGTTGAACGAAGTCATCGTTTCACGTTCGGTACCCCACCAATCGAAAGGCGCCACACCAACCTTAGTTATCCGGCACTACTACGTGACGCGGGCTACCGTACTGGGTTTGTCGGAAAATTTGGTGTTGAAGTAGAAGCGGGCGCCGTCCAGACAATGTTCGACGTTTTCGAACCGCTCGACCGAAATCCTTACTTTCGGATTCAACCCGACGGAACGATCCGTCATGTAAGTGAAATCACAGCAGACAAAGCAGTTCAGTTTCTGCAGATGCACGATCGCAGCCAGCCCTTTGCACTTAGTCTAAGCTTCAATGCTCCCCACGCGGAAGATATCGATCACGAGAATCACTACCCGTGGCCTGCCATGGTGGAGAGATTGTACGAAGACGTTGACATCACTTCCCCGCCATTGTCAGCCGACGACATTTTCGATGCGCAACCCGACTTTCTCAAAACTTCGCTCAACCGGCAACGCTGGTTCTGGCGTTGGGATACCCCGGAGAAGTACGACCGAAATATTCGCGCCTACTATCGAATGATCAGCGGCATCGATCAAGCGATGGGCCGCGTACTCGACGAACTTGAACGGCTCGACCTAGACAACAACACCGTCGTGATCTTCTCGAGTGATAACGGGGTCTATCTCGGGTCACGAGACTTCGCTGGTAAATGGTCGCACTACGAAGAATCGCTACGTGTGCCACTCATCATCCGCGACCCACGGCGTGGAACCAGGACTCACGACCACACGGTGGACGACATGGCGCTCAACCTTGATATACCGGCTACGATTCTGGACATCGCCGGTATCAAACAACCTGCATCCTATCAGGGACGGAGCTTGTTTCCGTTTACCACTGGGGTCGAAGTGCAGGATTGGCGAACTGAGTTCTTCATCGAACACCTCATGGAGTTCGGTGACAATATTCCGAAGTACGAGGGGGTGCGGAACGAACGGATGGTTTACGCACGCTACTTCGAACAGGACCCTGTCTACGAATTTCTCCACGACCTTCACCGCGATCCCGACCAACTTGAGAATCTCGTTGCTGATCCGGCCTATCAGGAAACGCTCCATGATTTTAGGACACGCACCGACACCTGGGTGGCAGCCACAGGCGGACCCTACGATCGGGAGGAATTCCAAGCTCGGCCCAGACCAGCGTCGTCAGAACCACCAAACTTGCTGCTCATTATTGGCGACGACCAATCTTGGACGGACTTCGGCTTCATGGGACATCCGACGATCGAAACGCCGAATCTCGATGCACTCGCTGACGCCGGTGCCGTCTTCACGCGAGGTTACGTTCCGACAGCCTTGTGCCGGCCATCTCTGGCAACGCTGGCAACTGGACTCTATGCACACACGCATGGCATCACCGGCAACGACCCAACCATCCCTGACATTTCAATCGATCTCGATTACTTGGACGATTCTCTCTATCGTGCAGTTAACCAACGGGTTATTGCTCACATTGACAACGTCCCGACCTTACCCCAATTACTCGGTAACGGGGGTTACACCAGTTTTCAATCTGGTAAATGGTGGGAGGGCGACTACGCTCGCGGCGGGTTCGACGCCGGCATGACGCACGGTGATCCGAACCGAAGCGGCCGCCACGGCGACGAAGGACTCACAATCGGGCGGGAAGGACTGCAACCGATCTTCGACTTCATTGAGAGTGTGAATGATCAGCCGTTCTTCGTTTGGTACGCGCCGTTCCTCCCACATACTCCGCACAATCCACCGGCGCGACTTCTTGACAAATACCGCTCTCCCGGCCGGCCTATCGAGATCGCGCGTTACTACGCGATGTGTGAATGGTTCGACGAGACTGTCGGCGCGCTACTGGACCATCTCGACGCACAGGGACTCGCTGAGAACACGCTCGTCGCGTTCATTACAGATAACGGCTGGATTCAGGCCACACCCGACGCAGACTTACCCGAAGGTTGGAACCAAAAATTTGCACCCCGATCGAAGCAATCGCCGTTTGAAGGCGGAACCCGCACGCCCATCGTCCTGCGTTGGCCGGGAGTCATCGAACCCGACCGGTATGATCTGCCAATCAGCAGCGTCGACCTCGCGCCGACACTGCTCGCTGCCGCTCACCTCAAAACACCGACACCGATGGCAGCACCGACGCCGATGCCAGGCATCGACCTACTTCGCGTAATTGTCGATGGTGAGCCGCCCGTGCGGGATGTGATCTTCGGCGAGGCCTTCGCTCATGACATCGCTGACATTAATGACCCCGTGGCGAGCCTGCTCTATCGTTGGGCGATCGAAGGACGTTTCAAACTGCTGGTGCCACACGAGGGCGTCAAGAGCCGGTACACGCTCGTGCATGCCACCAGTCCGCGGAAACCGCAACTCTTCGACTTACTCGCTGACCCGCACGAAACAATTAACCTCGCCGACCGGTATCCCAACGTCGTGGAGCATTTGTCGTGGAGGATCCGCCACTGGTGGCCTGCTGAACGATAAACAGCGCTAGCGCTTAGTAGTTCCACCACGGAGTTGTGGCATCATCCGGCTTCTTGCGCATGATGAACTGTGCCATCTCGCGAAGCCGTTCGGCCCGCGTAACCGGCCCACTAAAACAGTGTCCCTGCCCGCCACCATACATGAACACACCTTCATAATGAGGGTTCTCGGTCGTCTTCATCCACTGCTCAAGCTCACGCGTGGAATTATTCAGGTAGAAGTTGTCCATTGTTCCAGTATAGACGTGGAGTTTATCCACAAGTTTCGGCCCGACCTCTGCCCAGTTTTGCCTGAGGTAATGCAATAGATCGTAGTTAGCTCGCCAGTACTCAGCCACTTCAGCATCGATCTCCCCGGTGCGTTTGTCGAACAGCGGCTTAAAGTATCCATCGTCGTTAATCGGACCATACACTGCGGACCAGATATCGAGCTGTTGACCCGAGCGCCCCTTGGTCCCATTGACCAACTCGAAGTGATTTCGCTGACGTGACGTGAGACGAACTTCACCGGTGACTTCTCGCGTGTTCGCCGTTGGCACGCGACGCCATTCGTGCTGTTTATAGAACGCGTTGACGTCTTCGTAAATGTTAATTCCTTCAACGTCGGTGAACGTCACTGGATCAGGGCAATACGACCACGTCCCACCAAAAAAATCTGGGTGGAAGATTTGCAAGGCTAGTGACTCCCAGCCACCAGTCGAACCGCCTGACAGCACCCGCGCGTAGGGCTCCGCCAGAATGCGGTACCGTTTCTCAACCTCAGGAATCAACTCTTGGAGGATCGCATCGCCGTAGGGACCAAGGTTGACTGAGTTCACGGCATACGAGTCATCGAAGTACGGCGTCGGATGTTGGAACGTCACCAGAATCATCCGAGGAAAGTCCTCCCGGATCCACTCGCGATAGAAGTCGTCACCCACCTGAAACCGGTTCGGTGCGTTCAGCGAAAAATGCCCTTG
>DQEK01000428.1:0-1023 GCA_003533545.1 Acidobacteriota bacterium
CCGTCGAGCATCGCTGCCCGCCAGGATGGGGCCAGGCCGGGGCGCGACGCCAACTGCACGGTTGCAGTTAGGCCAGCGTCACTTTCTGCGCCCGCCATCGCGCCGAGGTGGCGGAGGGTGTCAAGGAGTCCGGCCGCGGTGTCTGTGTCCTGCGCCACTTCGACCATCAGGACCGCGCGGAGCAACTGGGCCGCCCCGTCGCCTACCCCGGCCAGCGCCGCATATCGCGTCCAGCGGTAGCGGGCGTCTCTGGCGAGTAGGCGCCAGAGCCCGTCTTGGGCCTCCGAAGGCTCGACACTGCCCAGGGTCAGCGCAACCTGCATCCTGACCCGGGCATCTGGGTCCACTGCCATGTCTGCAACGAAACTGGCGAGCGGCGCTGAGCTCGGCAGCCGTTCCTCCGCTGCTACGAGCGCTTGCTCTCGAATTCCGGGCGACGAGTCGGACAGTGCAACCAGGAGTTCGTCAGCACCGAGCGCGCCCAGCCCCTGCAGCGTCCAAAGTGCGTGGACTCTACCGAGTGCGGATTCGCCGGTGCGCAGCAGCTCGGCGACGAGCGCCGCCGCCGCCGGGTCGGCTCGCTCGACGAGCATGCGTTGTGCCGTGTCTCTTCGCCATTTGTTGGGATGCGAGAGTTCGGTGACCAACGTCGGGAGGTCGGCCGAGGCCAGGCCGGGTCGCACCATAGCGAGCCCATCGCGCGGCACGATCCGATAGATACGCCCCTTGTCGTCGCCGGCTCGTACGTCCAACGTGGCCTCGACCGAATCGGGAATCCACTCGGGATGCTCGATGACCGCTCTGTGCATGTCTACCACATACAATGCACCTTCCGGACCGGTCGCTAACGTGACCGGACGGAACCAGTTGTCACGAGCTGAGAGCAGCTCCACGCCTTCGGTCCGGCGACTGGCGACGAAGCTCGGTCCCTCTGCGGTCACCACATCCTGGTGCACGACGTTCACCACCACGTCGTTTACGAAGAAGCTGCCGTCGTAGGCGGCGGGCAATGCCCCACCGCCG
>DQEK01000428.1:1325-5387 GCA_003533545.1 Acidobacteriota bacterium
CGTAGGCGGCGGGCAATGCCCCGCCGCCGTAGAACGCAATGCCCGAGCCGCCTGAGAACCGACCAGACTGTTCCGGATGGTTCACGCGGGTCTCGGCGTCCGAGAGTTGGAAAAGCTGCGCTGATGCTCCGTGGTCCGAGATCGTGTCGCGGGTGGTCGGCACCGACAGAAACGGGTTTTGTGCGAGGTAGGCGGCGGGGAATACCATGTGCTGAATGTGATTCAGGTTGTGCGTTCCGAACATCCGACCCCAGGCGTCGAACGTGATTCCATGACCGCCAGTCGTTTCATACGACGTTTCCAGCACGCCGGTGTCCGGCTTGAAACGAAAATCCATGCCACGTATCGATACGATGGCATCGGGCTCGCCGGCTGGATGCCCGCTGCCTTGATTGCCGCCGTTGGCGGCGTATACCCAGTTGTCGAGGCCCCAGGTAAGCCCGTTGATGTTGTGTTGGGTGTTAGCGACCGGAAACCCGGAGAACAACGCTTCGCGTGTGTCGGCCCTGCCGTCGCCGTCCTCGTCCCGCAGGAAGAGGATGTCCGGAGGCTGGGTTACCAGGATGCCGTCGCGCCACGGTAGAACCGAGGTTGGATACTGCAGGCGATCGGCGAAAAGTGTCCAACTTTCAAAGTAGCCGTCGAGGTCGACATCGACCAACCGCTTGACGCGGCCGAGCGGTGGCGTTCCCTCTGGTCGCGTGGGGTAACCACCCATTTCGACGACATACATACTCCCATCGGCACCGAAGGCCATACCGACCGGATCGACGACAGCCGGTTCTCGGGCGGCCAGTTCCAGACGCAGGTCTTCGGGCAGCCCCGCCGTGGCGATGAGTGCCTCGGGCTCGAGTGACGCACCTTTTCCGTCGCCATGAGCGCATCCCGAAACCGCCCACACCATTCCCAACACGACGGTGACCAAAGGAATCGGCTGTTTGAAGGATGTTCCCACTACCTGCTCCTGTGCCTTCTTCTTGGCGGCTGAGAGGCTAGGGTGTTCGTCGCAATCGTCCGGTTAGGTAGCCCAAGTTGACCAAGGCACGGTCCACGAGTCGCTCGCCGGCCCCCACCTCCACGATCGTAGAACTGTCGGCACCGTAACCTCCCTGGCCCGCAGCCTTGATCGTGGGAAAGTAGCCCAAATGCCCGTTCGAATAGCCGACGAAGAGTGTATTGGCAACCGGGCTTTCGCCTTTTAGCCGTATCCCGTGCTCGACGAAAAACTCGCCCGGGAATGAGGCTAGCGCAAGGTCAGACCCGATCAGCAGCGTCTTGACCTCTGCCTCGCCCTCGCGGCCGAATCGTTCGATGTAGTCGGGTCTGACGCCGGCGCGGGTCTCCGGGTTGTCGATGTCCCATCGCGGGCCGATCTGAACGTGCTCGACACCAGTGCCAATCGTTTCGACCTCCAGGAAACTCAGATTCTCCCGCACACGGGTCACCTCGCGGCCGATCGTGTCGCCCATTTGTCGCATCTGCTCGTAGGCGCCGTCGGCCAGCGGGGTCTTGTCCCAGAATGGGTTGATGTCGCCAGCAGCGCCCTGAAGGAACATCGCTTGTCCGCCGCCGTGCGCCTCGACCCACGCCATCATCGCGCCGGGGTAGTCGGCCGAGTATTCCAAGTTTTCTGGGCCGAGCACTACAGGATGAATTGCCAGGTTGATTAGCGTGGCGATCGGTGCACCCGCTGGCTCGTCGAACGCCACTACGGCCACCGATTTGTCCACCGGGCTAGTGGGGATACCGCGCCGGTTTTCCCAGAACATTTCAACCGTACCATCCGCACGTATACGGCGGCGGTTATGTCCCACGTCCACCTGTCCCCAGCCTACGCCGAGCTGGGCCGGCACGAGTGAGTCATGTGCCTCGACAATGGCCATCGTTACCTTGCGTCGCAGATCTTCCACCCACGGCTGCGCGGTGCTGGGAAAGTCTTCGACAAAGGCCGGGCCGGAATGCGTGTGCGATGAACTGAGAAAGACGTCGTCCAGGCCGAGTGTCGCCGAAACTGAGGCGCGGACATCACGGGTCAGCGGCTTGTCGGCGTAGCCGAGGTCCATGGTGACCCAGGCTGTTGTCCGTTCCCCGTCGCTTAACACGATTGCTTTCGCGTAGAGCGGGTCGTGTATCCCGGTCGACACGTTCGGCCCGCGCGCACCGTAGCCGTACATCCGCACTCCAGCTGGTGGGGTTATGTCGACCGTCGCCACGCCGACACGGAGTTGAGCGACCGCCGGCCCAGTCGAGAGTAGAACGAGGCCAAACACGCCGGTGACAGAAACCAATCTTCCCCTCAACTCGTTTCCCATCCTTTCCACGCGCCAGTTGCAACTGCCGGGACAAACGTGCCGAGCCCCTCTGGGCGGAATGGTAACGTGCGCCCCTGCTCCGCGCTCATGTAGGCTGTCATTAGCAACTCGACCACTTCGACCCCGTCGTCGAACGTGAGGTCGGGTGATCCGCCGTTCAGAAAAGCACGCGCCATATGGCGGTTTTCAGCCGTATAGCCGTACTCGCCTGCTTCGTCTACCACCACCGGCATCAGCCCGACGTCGGCGTTCTGCTTTTCGACTAGCTCCTCACCCGCCTCGCCTTGAACCTCGCGACTAAAGAACAGTTTGAGCCCACTGTCGAGTGAGTTGAGCGACATCGAATACTCGGGGCCGAGCAGTTCCATACTGAGCCGTAGCCCGGCGCCCACATAGCTCCACGAAGTGCTGGCCTCGCCGAGCAACGGGGCGCCATTCTCAGCTTCGTATTCCACCGTGACGCTGGCAAAATCTTCGGCTGGCCGGGCCGTATAGTCGAGGTCGTTTCCCATACGTTTTCGTAGTTTGTCGCTGTAGTCTGGCCGCGTCCACTTTAGCGACGCGATGTGGCCGGTGATCCGGCGCGGCTGGATTGACCCGCGTGGTGCCCCGGGTGCCGTCAATAGATGGCGTACCACCTCGATGGAGTGGCACATCATGTCGTTCAGTACCCCACCGCCCTGAAGATCGCCTCGCCAGAACCACGGCGTGTGAGGCCCGCTGTGTTCCTCGGCGGCGCGCGCCAAATAAGGTCGCCCGGTCAAAGCGGCGCCGCGCCGCCAGAGAAGGTCACGCCCTTTGGTTACCGCTGGTGAGAAAAGCTGGTTCTCCAGATACCCGTGGCGGAGGCCGACGGCGTCAACGCGCGCCGTGATCTTTTTTGCTTCGGCGACCGTTCTTGCCAGCGGCTTCTCGCAAGCGACGCCGCGCAGCGTTGCGCCACGCTCGACGGCAGCACAAATCGCGTCTATGTTCTGTACTCGCGTGTGATTGGGCCCGCACAACCAGACGGCGTCAATGGCCGGGTCGGACACCATGGCCTCAATCGTTGGGAACGCGCGGGCCATTCCCACGTCGAGGTCACGCGCCAGCGCGGCGGTAGTTTCAGCATGCTCACGGTTGGGGCTCCATACGCCGCACACGTCCGCTTCGCGCACGCCGATCATGGACCGGATGTGGAATCGCGTTATGAAACCACTTCCGATGAATCCGATACCCAAACGGCCAGAAGGCATGATGTCACCGGTCGATTGGGGCAATCCATCCTGGCTTGTCATTCGGCTTGACGATGGTGGTCAGGGCGACGAAGTGAACGTCACCCGTCATTTGAGCGCATTCGACGCTTCCGTCCAGTCTGGCGTTGATGGTTGCCGCGACAGCAAGCAGGCACCGCCCGCTGGACGGTTCAGCTGAACCGGCGGCGACGGGCCTTCGGTCCTCGAACACCCGTCAGTGCCTTGCAGCCTGCAGGTGCTCTCTGAGCAGGTCTCGGCCGAAGTCGTTCGTAAAGTCACGCCACACCGAGTGGACGTGGTTGCCGCCGCCCTGTGTGCTGTCGTATTCGATCAGGAACGTTGGTCCCTGGACGCGGTAGTAGTGCTGTTCGCCACGAGCGGTCGGACCTGCCCACACGAACCCGATTTCGTCCAATCCTGCCTCCTGGATCTTTGCCATTTGCTCGGCGGCAATGTCGTCGGCCATCACCGAAGTGTAAGCGTTGACGACGCGCCTGAGCAGAGCGCGCTGGTCA
>DQEK01000164.1:0-5147 GCA_003533545.1 Acidobacteriota bacterium
CGTTGACAAGGAGGAGTTACTGCAGCAGATCGTGCGGGACATGGAGGTCCCACCGTGGAAATAGAGGAGGTCTATGCCAGGTTTCGTGACATCAAACACGGGATCCGGGCGAAGAAGCCCTCGACGAGCATCCACTTTGGCGAACACAAGAGTGGGTTTAAAGGGGCCGGCTACGACATCGTTGGCATTGACCAGTGGCGGCCGGGACAGCCCCTAAAGGATGTGTCGTGGACGCTCAGTCTGCGCACGTATCCCGAAAAGCTCTACCGCATTGAGCGGATGGAGCCCAAGGAACTTCGCACGCTCATCGTGTGCGACCTGTCATATTCAACGTTATTTGAGGTGTCCCGCGAATCGAACAAAGCGCTGTTGATGCTCGATCTGATAGGCAACCTCGGGTTGACTCGGGCGAACGTTCGGGATCCGGTCGGCCTGCTCGGATACTCTGATCGTGTCGAGCTTTACATGCGTCCCAAGCTTGGGACTTCACAGGTCTTCTACATGGCGCATCAGATCTTCGAGAAGTTGAAGCTTGAGCGCCAATTTCCAGAGAAGCGGCCGGCTCACCTACGGGTGGCAATCGACTTCATGCTCGCTCGGCTGAAGATGCGACACTCGGTTATCCTTCTGACCGACCTGGTAGACATGGTTAACGATCCGGACGCGGTCGATTACAAGCGTCTGCGCACGGTGGCCTCGAAGCACGATATGATCGTGCTCATTCTTGATGACCCCGAGGAGTTCAACGTCAAGAGCCGACTTGGGTATATCCGGATCTCGGACATGGAGACTGGGAAGCAGACGGTGATATCGGCTCGGAAAGCCGGTGCGATCCGCCGTCGGATCGAAGAGACGCGCGAGACGCTTCAGTACCGGCTGAAACACCACGCCGGCATTGATTCGGCTGTGCTGACCCCCAAGAATCACCTTGAGGAACTACCGAAGTTCCTGATTTCGCGTACCGCACGCTAGCAGGCAGATGCACATGACACGCACGATGTTCGTCGGGATTTCCGCACTACTGGTAGCTACGGTTGGCTCTGCGCAGCCACCCGACCCGCCAACTGGACCGGTCGGTCCGGTACGAGTCGAAACGCTGGAGCTGGAACCAACCGTCGTCAAGACGGGCGATCTCATTACTCAGCGTTATCGAGTGACGTTCCGTGACCTGATTTCGGAGGGACAAGAGATCATCATTCTTGAGGACCGGATGGCCCCGGAGACGTTACCCGTGCACCCCTTTGAGGGGGTCTCGCTCAGGGTCGACAAGACGCAGGTTGGCGACGAGTACATCTGGGACTTTGTCTATGGGTTCAGGCTCGTGGACCCGAACAAGATGACCTATCTGCTACCGAATTTCAGCTTCTATTACTTGGTGCGTGACCTCGGAGAGGATCTTGAGGACGCGGAGGTGCAGCAGGTGGACGGGGGACAGGGGTTGGTTCGCTACGTGTCGTCGATCACCGACGAGCCGGTGCTCGACATTAGGGATACCATCGAATTGGGCACCTTCGGCGGGCGGGCGACGTTCTTCCAGACCCTTGCTTGGACCGTCGCGCCACTGCCGCTACTGGTTTGGTTCGTGATGCTCGTTAGGCACGCGCGTAGGCCAAAGGCGGTCTCGTTGGAGAAGCAGCAGGAGGAAGATGAGCTGGCGAGGCTCGAGGCGCAGATTCCGGTCGCCCCCTCCATTTGGGAGGCAAGGCGTCACGTTTCGAAGGAACTGCGGGCGCTGGAGGACCTTCCAGCTGGGGTGGGCGGTGACCGGCTAGCAGCCGTCGAACGGAACATGGTGCTGGTCCTTCGGGACTATCTGCAGGCGGACCTACCGGATTTGGTCCCGGGCGACACAGCACTCGACATGCAGCGACACGTGGCGGGTTTGGACGATGGTCCAAGGAAAGAGGCGCTCGGGGTGCTGGCCGGGAAGCTGGTGTCGTACCAACACGGCTTGGAGCAGAGCGAGCCCGCACCACTGGACGATCCCAGGCAGGAGGTAGAGGACCTGTCGGCGGCGCTTGCTCAGCTGCGTCCGCATGTGCGTCTGCTCAACAATCTGAAGGGATTGGTGGGGCGGTAGGATGTTGATGCCCTGGTCCGAGTTGCTCGCGTTTCTGAACGGGGGCTTTCAGGAGCTGCTGGAAACGGACTTCCAGCAGATCCGCTACGGCGATGTTGGTGTAGCCGTGGGGCTCGGATTGTTCGTCGGCGGTGTGCTGGCGTTTACGCTGGTACGCCTCGTCGCCGCTCGGAAGCGACATACGCGCCAGCACTCCGGACACGTGGTTGATCCGTCGCATCGAAAGCGGCTTTGGGTTCGAGGGTTGCACACCGCGCCGAAGTTTTTACTGGCGGCGGCGCTCATGCTGTTGATCTTTTCGGTGGCTGACCCGTTTCTGACCGCGACAGAAGAGGTAAGCGGCTACGTCGAGTCGCGGGTCCGGATCGACCTTGTCGACACCTCTGGATCGATGGCTTGGGAGTTCCCGGAAACGAACAAGTCGAAGGCTGAAGTGGCCAGGGACGCGCACCTCGCGTTTCTTGAGATGCGGCGAGAGAAGAACGACCGAGTGTCGCTGTGGCTGTTTTCGACCTATCCCTACATGGTGGACGATTTCGTCATGGACGACGAGTTGTACTACTTCCAGGTGTGGGATGCGCCATACGTGATGACTCAGCGGCTCGATAAAGCGATGGTCGTGCCTCGCGATAAGGTGCGGATCATCCCCGCCGAGGGTGATACAAATATCATCCGTCCGCTGCAGGACATCGTGGCATATTTCGACCGAGACGAAGCAACGATGGGGCGCGGAGCGAACCAGAACCGCGCCGTGCTGATCATTACAGACGCTGCGGTCGATGAGTTTCCTGATGCCGAGTTCGCCGAGCTGAATCGACGAAATATCGTGCCCTACCTCATCTACATTAATACCAGCGACGCGCGGTCGGCCAGTTTTTTGCATCCCACCGTGCCGCAACTGGTGGCGCAGATTCAGGAGTACGGTGGTGACTATTTTGACGTCACTGACGAAGACAGCCTCTTACGTGCCTATGAAGCCATCGATGAGCGCGAGGCCGTGCGAATGGAGTTGAAGCACCGAGCGTTAAAGGTCCCGATTTATTCCCGTTTCTTACTACTGGCGATGGGGTTCCTCGTGGTTGGCATTCCGCTCGGTTTTGTTTCGGAATTGTTGTGGGGGACTAACCCGTAGCTTGCCTGACGGTCCGGACGTTTGTGCCGTTTGAAAGAGAGTGACATGCGACTGACAGACCTGCTCGACAAGGAACATTCCTTCAGATACCTCGTGGGATTTGTGTTGGCGTTACTGTTCCTTGTGGGGGTGTCGGTGCCCTCACGCAGTCTCGCCGGGTTCTATGCGAATCTTGAAGGACTGAGCGACAGCGTGGAGCGCGCCGACTACGCTACGGCTGAAGAGCAGCTGTCCGAGGTCTCTGCTTTCTACGACGGTAGTCGAGTTTGGGGCATGCAGTGGTTCGCTGATTCCTACCTTTTCCAGGACGCTTTTCTGCAACAGGCCTCCTATAGCTACCTCACCGGCGACTACGAGACAGTGGTGAACGATTTAGCCGACGAAATCGACGATCCTCGTGCTTCGCACTTGCTGGCCAATTCGAAATTCATGCTTGCCAGACAACGCTATCGCGCCATCGACAGCGAGGACCCTAACGCTCAGATCGAAAAAGAGGCGATCATCCTTGAGGTGATGGAAACGGTCAACGCGGACTACGAACGCGCGCTTCGAGGTGACTTAACTGAGCGTTTTGACTACAAGTGGAACTACGACCTGACGAGCAATCCAGAAGCGATCCGTCGCGCTCTGGAGGCACCGCGTGAAATAGAACCCCCTGAGCTCGAGCAAATGAAGGGCGAAGGCACTCCGGTCCGTCGCCGTCGCGGCTGATTGCCGAGGCGACGCGGTCCAGTTTCGTTCGCGACACCATGGGCGGCTTCCTAGCGATTCTTGGCGACAGTGTCGAGTTCGCCAATCCGGAGTATCTGGCGATCGTCCCGATTGCCGGATTGCTACTGGTGTTCGGCCTGTTGGTCTTCGCGATGCGCTTGCAGTTGCGTCCGGCGCACACCGAAGGCTCGAAGTACCCCTTCTTCGGCCACATCAAATTTTGGTTCTTGGCTATCGGCGCCCTGGTGCTAGTGTCAGTGGCAGCCGCCCGTCCCTTTTGGGTTTACGGTGGGTCCAGCTTCAAACGAGGTGATGTCGACGTCATCGTTGCTATTGACGCCTCGGCATCGATGTGGGTCAAGGACCTGGGTCCTTCCCGACTCGAACTGGCGGTGCGGGAAACGTTGTCGCTCTATACGCAAGACATACTAACGCCTGGCGATCGCACGGCGGTCTTTGTGTGGGGCACGACGGCCCTGCGTCGGGCCCACCTGTCGTCGAATGCGGAACGGTTCATTGAGGAAGTCGGGCGCATCGGTCCGCCGCCGACTCTGACTGGTGACGCGTTTCCCTGGGACAGCGACGTTGCGACCGCGTTCGAGTCTATCTATCTATCTCTGGATAACCAGGACCGCTTCGAGTCCGGAGAGGATTCCTGGCAACCGGAAGAACGCAGTGATCGACTCGTTTTGCTTTTCACGGATGGCGACTTCCTGATCGATGCCGAGCAGAGGAGCCGGGTGGACATCGCCCTCGGCGAGTTTCGGCGTCGCGGTCTTGTTGTCTACCCGGTCGCGATTGGTAGTCGCACCGGCGTCAGTGTAGACAGCGTACTGCTCGATTACGTCCGCGGCGTTGATTATGACGAGACGCTTGAGGCCGACCTTGAAGGTCAGCGCACTCGTCTGGGACTCGACGGAATCGGCATGGTCGAACAGCGGACCAACGGCCGTGCGTTCATCGTTGATAGCCCGCAGGTGACTTCAGACACGTTCCTCCGCAACGTCGTTGATGGCCACCGGAGCATCTCGTTCCAACTCGTTCCCTCTGACGACAAGCAGGAAGTCTGGCAGTGGGTCGTCATGCTCGCTATCGCCGTCTTCGTTATGGCGATGCTCTTCTACTAACTTGGCTTAGCTCGTCTGCTTAACTGGTACCACTGGGGGGATCCGACCGTTCGTCTCAGGCGGAGCTCGTGTCGCGTTGTGTTGTTCCGTTGTGGCG
>DQEK01000164.1:5532-7401 GCA_003533545.1 Acidobacteriota bacterium
CGGTCAGTACAAGTGGGGAAGTCACCACACGACGAGGGTGCCTCGCCTGGAGGTTCGCTCAATGGGTGCCGCCGGCAGTTTTCCGACGCGAACTTGAATGGCTAAAAAGAATCGTTGTTCATGACAGAGACGCCCAGCACTATGGCCGCGGACGCTCACGCGGTGACAGAGCGGTTTGTGCGCGCTTCCGGTCCTGGGGGACAGAACGTCAACAAGGTTGCCACGGCCGTCGAACTTCGGTTTGACGTAGCGCACTCGTCACTCGCGCCCGATGTTAAGGCACGTTTGATCGCACAGGCCGGCAATCGCGTGTCGTCGGATGGCATTCTGGTGATCCAGAGCCATGAGCATCGTACCCAAGGGCAGAACCGAGCGGCTGCTCGGGTTCGACTCGCCGAGCTACTGGAGCGTGCGTCGAGGCGCCCGAAGGGGAGAAAAACGAGCGAGCCCGGCCCAGCGGCTCGCCAGAAACGGCTCGATGTCAAGCGGCGACGGGGCCTCGTGAAGGCGCTTCGTGGGCGTACCCGGGGCGACGACGAGTAGCGTCTACACCCATTCCGCAGGCGGCGTGATCGTGTCCGCCGGGCGGGATCCAGGATCGGGCCGGCCGGTGTCTTCCAAACGGCTTACCCCACGGACGCTCATGTCCTGGTCGCAGACGAGTTGACACGAAAGGCGAACGCCGGTCAGGTTCTTGGACTCCAAGCAGGCTTTCTCCGCGGCCGTTCTCTTCGCGGGTTCGCCATCGACAAATTCGACGCGGCACGTCGTGCATCTCGCGTTGCCACCGCAGGCGTGCATGATGTCGACTCCGGCATCCTCTTCGATGGCAAGGACGAGCCGCTTGTTCTCAGCAACGTCGAATGTCCCGTAGCCTTCAACAGTCAATGCGGGCATGGGTACATTCTACGCTATACGCTCGGTGTTCGGCTGTCGGAGACTCGGACCGATGTGGTCTATCGCTTTTCAGGAACGGGTGGCACTGTCCAACTCCGCGTGGCGCAGGGTGGTAACCCACAGCGAGGGACGGCCCCGACACGGGCGCCGATTCGCGTCGCGGAAACCGCATGCACGTCTCGCGCTAACGGACATGCCGGGCGGATTCGAGAGCCGCATGTTCGACACACGCATAGCCGCACGTTTCTTGTTGGCGATCGCGGTTTTCATGCCGAGCAGCTGGGTCACGTGAGAGGGGCCGCGGTAAACTGAACGCGTGAGTCTTAAACGAATCGTCGAAGAGACCGACACCTTAGCCGGCCGCCTGTTTGACGGAGTCGTCATCGGGCTCATCCTGCTAACGATCGTCGCGTTCTCGCTCGAAACCATGCCGGACCTGTCGCACGAAGTGCTGCAGGCGCTTCAATGGGTCGAGCTGGTGTCGGTGCTGGTGTTCACCCTTGAATACGTTCTGCGTCTAGTGGTGGCCGACCGGAAGCTTGGGTTCGCGTTCAGTTTCTTCGGACTCGTTGACCTTCTTGCGATTCTCCCGTTCTACATCTCACTGGGGGTCGACCTGCGGTCGGTGCGGGCCATTCGTCTACTAAGGCTCGTACGAGTGCTCAAGCTCGCGCGTTACAGCGACGCCATGTCTCGGTTTGGGCGGACGGCGACGATGGTGCGCGGAGAACTGTTCGTGTTCCTTGGCGCGGCCGTCGTGCTCATCTACTTGTCAGCGGTTGGCATCTATTACTTTGAGAACGACGCTCAGCCTGAAAAGTTCACGTCCATAACCGACAGCCTGTGGTGGGCCATCGTCACGCTGACAACGGTGGGTTATGGCGATGCCTATCCGATCACGATGGGCGGTCGGCTATTCACGTTCCTAGTGCTAATGGCGGGACTTGGGATCGTCGCGGTGCCTACTGGCTT
>DQEK01000238.1 GCA_003533545.1 Acidobacteriota bacterium
TCCTGGAACCCAAAGCACTTGAGAACTTTGTCGCCACTGACATCGAGACGAAGCTCGGTTTGCATTGCGCGCCCACGGGCGAAATGGCGTTTCACGGGACAAAGTTACCCAAGGATGCGTTGCTTGGCGAGGCTGGCGACGGCTTCAAGATCTGCATGTGGCAATTGAACAACACTCGCCTCGGTTGTGCTGCGGGTGCGCTGGGCGTCGCCGGCGCGGCGCTCGATGCGGCGGTCGAGTACGGGAATGAACGGACTCAGTTCGGTAAGCCGATTGCGAAGCACCAGATGGTGCAGGCACAAATTGCGGAGATGGCGGTTGAGCACCATGCGGCGCAGTTACTGGTTTATCGCGCGGCGTGGCTCAAAGACCAGGGCAAACCGAATCAATATGAGACGTCCATGGCGAAATTGATGGCTTCAGAGGCGGCGGTACACGCCGCCAACGAATGCATGAAGATTTTTGGGTCTTACGGTTATTCCACCGAGTATCCGGCTGAGCGGTTGTATCGCGACGCGAAGTCGTTACAGGTGGTCGAAGGTACGTCGAACGTACAGAAAATGATCATTGCCGGTATGGCCTGCGGCCACACGCCGAACCGGTAGCCAGGCGAGTATCCAGCAGCGCAGAGATTTTGAAGGTGACCCCGTGAAACCGTATTTCGACACGATGGACTCTTTCGGCAAGGCGCTGAAGCCCGGACGGGCGAAGCGCGCGGCCGCGAGCGCTGAGGTCTTGCGGTCGGTAGAGGCAGGGGTGGAGCAAGCGGTGACCGCGGTCGAGAACGCTGGATTCCCCACCGAAAAGATTAATAAGCGCGGCTGGATGACCGTCTACCAACGGCTCGAACACTTGGTTGATTCGGGCACTTGGCACCCGTTGCATACCCTCTACAACCCGCTTGAGAATGACGAGGGAACTACGAACGTGGTTGACGGTCTGGGACGGATCGAGGGTCGCTGGGCCGTGATCATTGGGTTCGATAACAAGGTTATGGCGGGGGCCTGGCTGCCGGGACAGTCAGAGAACATCTTGCGAGCGACCGACCTGGCTGCTCGTCTTAATGTGCCACTGGTGTGGCTCGTTAACTGCAGCGGCGCGAAGCTACCGGAACAAGAGAAGTTCTACGCGAATCGGCGTGGAGCTGGCACACCGTTCTATCGGCACGCGGAGCTTGAGCAGGCTGGTATCCCCGTGCTGGCCGGGATTTATGGGACAAATCCGGCCGGCGGAGGGTACCAAGCTATTAGTCCGACGATTTTACTGGCCCACAAGGATGCCAACATGGCCGTCGGTGGAGTGGGCATTGTGTCTGGTATGGCGCCCAAGGGTGGCTTCGATGCGGCGATGGTCGAGCAACTCATCACGAAAACGCAGGAATTCAACGTGCGTCCACCTGGCGACGTGGCGACCCATCACGATGCGACAGGATTCTTTACGCGGGTCTATGAAGAAGAGACCGGGGTGCTCGACGGGCTGAAGGAGTACATGCAGGCGACGCCGGCCTATGGCCCGGAATTTTTTCAGGCGGCGCCGCCGAAGCCGCCCGCGTTTCCAGCGGAGGATTTGTATCACTTGCTACCGGCAAATCAGAAGGAGGTCTACGACTTCGACGAGGTGCTAGCTCGTTTGGTAGACGGTAGTGAGCGGCTGGAATTTCATCCCGACGATGGTCCGGAAGTATTCACTGGTGTGTGCAAGATCGACGGCCGGCTGGTCGGTTGCATAGGGAACCGTCAGGGTTACCTTGGGAAGGGCTATCCCGAGTACGCGGACTATCCGGGTATGGGGGGAAAGCTGTATCGCCAGGGTCTCATCAAGATGAACGAGTTTGTCACGCTGTGCGGGCGTGACCGGCTCCCGATTATCTGGTTCCAGGACACGTCAGGTATCGATGTGGGTGAACTGGCCGAGAAGGCCGAGGTGCTGGGTCTGGGACAGGGGTTGATCTACTCGATTCAGCAGACCGACGTGCCGATGATGCTCGTTGTGCTTCGGAAAGGGACGGCGGCGGCGCACTACGTCATGGGGGGGCCGACTGGAAATCGTCATAACGCTTTCACGATCGGCACGCCGGCGACCGAGATCGAGGTGATGCATGGTGAAACGGCGGCGGTGGCTACCTACGCCCGGCGCGCCGCGAAGGAGCACGCGGCCGGGCGACCGCTCGGGCCGGTCATCGACAAGATGAATGATCTGGTCGAGCGGTATCACGAGACATCACGACCGGTGTATTGCGCACGTCAGGGGTTCGTCGATGAGATTGTCAGGTTGTCTGATTTACGGCGTTACCTACAGGCGTTCGCTGGTGCGGCTTACCAGAATCCGACCTCGACCTGCCCGCGGCACCACATGTTGCTACCGCGCGTCATTCGTGGCTGACGTTGTCGATTGCCGCGGTTTGCGAGGTGCACGGTCGAATCGGGATGGTCGATACGCTGACACGCCCCAACCCTCCTCGGCGGTTCGGAGAGCCATCGCTGACGGCATCCGATTGCCGCTAGTCGCGCTGTCGATTCATTCGGGTAAGCGGAGTGCGAGAAGGCCTGGGACTTGACCGCCAACGGTCATTGCGATGTATTGCTTGTCGCCGAGCGTGTAGGTGATGGGCGCACCGAGTGCACCGCTGGGAAGGTCAACTGAGCCGACTTCGGCTCCGGTGGTCTTGTCGTAGGCGACGAGTCTGGGCCCACCGTTCGTTCCACCTGCCACCAGCGACTGGATCAGGAGCGTCTTGGTCAGCAGCGGGCCGGCGCGACCCCAATCTCCGCCCAGCGCGGGTAGGTTCAGGTCGCGCAGCATCGGGTGGTTTCGGATGCGGTCACCTCGGCCCATGGGCGTCATCCAGGCGTGGTCTCCGGTGTTCATGTCGATTGCGGTCATGCGTGAGTAAGGCGGTTTCCACAGCGGGAGTCCTCGCGGCATGACCGGGCCGGCCGACAGCGACCGCCGGACGTATCCGAGCGTTGATTGGGTTTCGTGTGGCTCCGGTGGGCTGAGTCCAATGGTTGAATGAGCGTTGACGGAGGGTACGTACAGGTAGCCCGTGTCGGGATCAACTGCGGCGCCGGACCAGTTGGCGCCGCCCCCGACGGAAGGGCGCATGATGGTGCCACTACGCATTTGCGGTGTGAACAGTGGCCCCAGTCTAAACCCGTCGACTGCCGTGATTGCCAGTTGGCGGATCTCGGGGGTGAAGTCGACCAAGTCGTCCACCGATGTACCTTGGTATTCGAACGGCGCCGGCCGGGCGGGGAAGGGTTGAGTGGGGGAGGGGACCTCCCCCACCAAGTCGGTGTTAGTCGGGACCTGTCGTTCCTCAATCGGCCAGATCGGCTCCCCAGTCACGCGGTCGAATGTGTACACAAAGCCCTGCTTGCTTACCTGGGCAACAGCCTTGGTGTCACGTCCGTTCACGGTGATGTCGAGAAGGTTTGGTGCAGCGGGGAGGTCGTAGTCCCACAACCCGTGATGCACCATCTGGAAGTGCCATTCCCGCTGACCGGTCTCCACATCTACTGCGACGAGGCTTTCGGCAAACAGGTTGTCGCCCAAACGGGCCCCGCCGTAATAATCGTTCGTGGCGGTTCCGATGGGGAGGTAGACGAAGCCAAGCTCGTTATCGGCACTCATTAAGGACCAGACGTTGGTATTGCCGGAGTATCGCCAGGAGTCATTCAGCCAGGTGTCGGCGCCCAGTTCATCGGGACTTTGGGGCACGGTGTGGAAGTCCCATTTATGGCGTCCGGTTCGCGCGTCGTAGGCACGGACCCAGCCCGGAGGGGCTTCCCTCGTTAGAGCTCGGTCATTGATGGTCGAGCCGACGATGACGGTATCGCCGACCACCATGGGTGGGGACTGGGACCCCACCGGTAACAGGTTCAACAGATCGACTTCGCCACGGGTTGTTCTCGGCAGTCCGTCTAGGAGATCGACGCGTCCGCCGTCGCCGAATTCTTCGGCAGGGAGGCCGGTCCTCGCGTCGACCGCGATGAGGAAGCCGTCACCGGTGCCCCAGAAGACCCGTGCGGAATCGTTTCGTTCCCAGTAAGCGACTCCCCGATGGCGCCAGGGCAGCGGGGGCGGTGAGCCGGATTCGTAGGCCTTAGGGTCGTGCACCCACAACGTCTTACCGGTCGCGGCGTCGATCGCCGCTGCCCGATACAGCGCTGTACTGAGATAGAGCACTCCATCGACCATCAAGGGGGTACCGACCAGTGCCCGGAATGACGGACGGGTGAGCGATCGATTGACTCCGTCCCATTCGGCCCATCGTTCTGGTTTGTCCTGTGCGAGTAAGTCAAAGACGGCACGGGCGGGTAGCAGAGAGGAACCCGTTGCTGTCGACCACGGGAGATGCGTGTCGACGGTGTCCCAACGCCAAGCGATTTCAAGGTCCGCGAAATTAGCCGCCGTGATTTCGGCAAGCGGTGAGTATTTCGTTGCGCCGTTGTCAGCAGAGTGACTGCGCCACTCGCCGTCGATCGACCCCTGTTGAGCCCACGCAGGTCCAGTCAGGATGGTCCAGGTCACGATTGCGACGAGAAATTGCCCACGCGGTCGTTGCACGTTGCACCTCTCATGAACGTCGCTATGGCCCGACCCGGTCAAATTTTTGTACCCGTTGACCGACGTTGACCTCGGTGGTGTAGAGGTTTCCGCGTGAGTCGATCGCTAAATTGTGGAGCCGGTAGAACTGACCGGCGTTCTTGCCGAGTCGGCCAAAGAAGTCCCGTACAGCAAGAGTGGCACGGTCCAGGACCCACACGACGTTGTTGGTTCCGTCCGGCACGAAAAGCCATTGCTGTTCCGAATCTTCGGAGAGTGTGACTCCGGATGCCGTGCCACTTCCAAGGGTCTCGGGGCGGATGAATGCTTCGGTGACGAAGGAGCCGTCTTTCTGGAACACCTGGACGCGATTGTTTGTGCGGTCGGCGACGTAGACCAGCCCGTCGTTGGCAATGGCAACGTCGTGAACTGGACTCCTGTAGTGTCGAATCGGCTCAGTCGTTGGGTCGTAGGTCGGTAAGTCCGTATCGTCTGGGGGCTCGCCGTAGGCGCCCCAGTGTCGTCTGTAGGCCCCCGTTTCGGCGTCGAACACGATGACGCGACGATTGCCGTAGCCGTCGGCGATGTACACCTCGTTGGCAACCGGGTCGACTCTGATGCCCGCGGGGCGGCCCAGGTCATCGGTGTCATTACTGCCGTCGCTTTGACCTGCACGGCCAATTTGCAGGAGAAAATTGCCGTCCGACGTGAACTTCAGCACGTGGGCGTCGTTGGCGGCGTTCCCGCCGATCCAGACATGGTCCTCGTGGTCGACGTGAATCCCATGTTCGCTTTCTGGCCACTCGTAGCCGGCTCCCGGCCCGCCCCAGAAGCGCGCGACGTGGCCTTCCGGGTCCAGTTCGATCACGGGTGGTGCAGGGACGCAGCACATGCCCTCCTCCCCGCGTTGTCGTGGGTCGAGCGTTGAGGGTCGATGCAATACCCAAACATGATCCCGTTTGTCGACGGCGATGCCGGAGACTTGCCCTAGTATCCAGTTGTTCGGCAGTTCTCTGCCCCAGAACGGGTCAACTTCGTACTGGGGAACGCCTGCGGCGCTTGACGCTGGTAATGGGGAGGTTGGACTCTGAGGGGTTACGACCTCTGGCGGTCGTCCACTGTCAGCGCAGGCGATCGCGAGTGGCGGAAGAAGGAGGCCGACCAGGCGGATAGCCGGGATGGGAAGGCACGATCGTCTCGTCGCCATGACGAGCACGATACACTACAATCCGACACTGACACCTACGTTCGGACACGGGTTGCGGCTGTGTGCACCCCGTTACGAGGAGGATCGAAGATGAGGCTGTTCCTGACCGCCGTCGCCCTAGTGTCCCTCGCTGCGCCTGCCCACGCCCAGCTCGCCGTGCCCAATGAAGCAGGCTTGACGTATGGGCACGTCCACTTAAACGTGACCGACGTCGATCTGCACACGAAGATCTGGGTCGAGCACTTTGGTGGGGTGGCTACCCAGAAAGGTTTTTTGCGGGCGGTGCGTATGCCGGGAACGCTGATTGCGTTCACCGAAGCCGAACCGGACGGTCCCTCGCAGGGGTCGGTGATGGATCACTTTGGGGTGAAGGTGCGTGACACTGGGAAGTGGCTTGAAAAGTGGAAAGCTGCCGGCTACACCGTCGACTCGGAGTTTACTGGCGCCGAAGGCCAGCACAACGCCTACGTGACACTTCCTGATGGTGTTCGGGTTGAACTCCAGGAAGACCAGATGCTGCCGGTGGAGGTGTCTGGGTATCACATTCACTTCTTTACGCCGGAGTTCGAGTCCCTACTCGACTGGTATGTCGATGTGTTTGGGTTGGAGATCCTTCCCCGTGGACGCATTGAGACCACGACCAATGTGCCCGGCATGAACATGAGTTTTGGTAACACACAAGGAGAGCACGCGCCCAGCGCGGGGCGGGCGATTGATCACATCGGATTCGAACTTGACGATCTTGAGGCGTTTTGCCGTCAGCTTGAGGCGAAGGGCATCGAATTCGACATCGCGTTTCGCGAGGTCGAGGCGATTGAGTTGAAGATTGCGTTCCTCACCGACCCGTCCGGTACCCGGATTGAGCTAACGGAAGGCTACGACAGATACTGACCCTGCGGGTGGTTGCGTCTTGAGCATGGGTCGCGGTCCGCTAGGGACCCACCCATGCCGAACTCAGTGCCGTTCGTTCGACGGCTGCACCGCGTAGATACACGTCGACAATCCGCCGCGTGTTGGTGATGTCGTCAAGCGGGTTTGCGTCGAGCACGATAAAGTCCGCGCTTTTTCCGGCTTCCAGCGTTCCTAGGTCGTCAAGCGCCATGAGGCCAGCCGAATTGCGGGTTGCCGCCACGAGGACGTCTCCGGGGTTCATTCCCGCACGTACCATGTCCTCCATTTCGGCGTGTGGGCTCCAACCAGCGCCACCATCTGTGCCGAACGCGATCGTGACTCCCTCCGCGCTTAATCGTGCAAGATTTCTGGCCTGAATGCCGAACGCCTCCTGTGCTGCGGGACGGTCGACCGAGCGTTCTTGCATTTGCGTCAGTTCGTCGGCCGGGATCGTACCGCTCAGCCAGCTGAGGTCTGCGGCGAAGCCGGAGCCGGGCAGGTTCGGTACTAGCACGACGTCCGGCCGCTCGCGAAACAGTTCGAGAACCTCGTCGTCGACGTCCGTGTCTCGGATTCCGTGGGCGAACGCGTCGAGTCCTGCCCGGAGTAGACCTTTGGCGTCTTCGAGTGTGTACACGTGCGCGGTGACCCGGAGTCCGTGCTGGTGAGCCTCGTCGATGACTGCACCGTACAACTCCGGAGTCAGCTTATCGAATTGACCGTTTCGGTCGTCGACCCAGATTTTCACCATGCCGACGTTCTGGGGCACGAGTTCCCGTACCGCCGCCCTCGCTTCCTCTTCGGTCGTGACCCACGAGGGAACTTCCGTACGGCCAGGTTCCGGCGCGGTGATCCCTCGGCCGACCGTCAGATAACGGGCTGCGTTGGTGACAACTTCGTCCCGTAACTGGAAGGCCAGTTCGCTGACGCCGCGGCCCAGGCTCAGCACGGCGCTGACGCCGTAGTAGGCCTTGCGCTGCAGGTCCTCAACAAGCTCGTCCCGAGTCTCTCGGAGATGTACATGGGTGTCGATGATGGCTGGCATCAGCGTTCGACCGGTGAGGTCAATGCGTTCGGCGCCGGCGGGCACATCGACGGAATCCGTGCCGCC
>DQEK01000078.1 GCA_003533545.1 Acidobacteriota bacterium
CTCGGCCGCGCGAAAATCCGCGCCGCTATGCGGATTCCTGGGCTGGCCGTTGAACACACTTCGGCTGCCGAAGGCACTCGTGGCTTGTCCGGGCACGGGGCGTTCCCAGGCCCCCCGCCACAACCGCTGAGGAGATGCAGTCGCGAAGATTACGCGCTGCTGTCTCGCTTCTCGTGCAATCCGATCACTAACCTCTGGGGGTGGCTCGACGTACCGTGGTGCCACAGTCAGCTGCCGCGTGGGATAAGCCTTGTTCTCGACCGCCAACCGATACAAACGCTCGACGGGCGACTCGCCCAGGGGCGTGATCCGAAGCGTCAGATCGTAGATGTCAGGTTCCACCAAAAGATCGATGCCGACGAGCCCTTCCCATCCGGTAGCCCCGGCATCATAGAACCGGACCGTCTCACCGAAAACCGTTCCCTGTACCGCAGAAACCGGCGCAGTCGGAACGACGCTGATGAGAACCGCTTCGCCGGGAAACACCCCGCGGGCCCGATGCGAAATGTTGACGTCGAACGGCTGCGCCGAGACCATCATCGGCAGGGTGCCGGCGCACGCTGTGGCCAACAACGTCGGCTTCAGGCGACCGATGACAGCCCCATGAAGAGACAGAAATTTTTGCATCCGGCCTATCCGCCGAACAGAGTCACATCGAATACCCGCGCCATGATGACAAGAACCGTCAACCCCGTGAATACCACGAGACTGAACCAGCTAAACCAGACAACAGGCTGGGACGGATAGAACTCTTTGTCGGCTTTCGGAATCACAGTCAGGCAGTAATGGAGATTCAGAAAGAAAATGACCGGCGCAATGAAGAACGCCAACGCTGATGAGA
Source organism: Acidobacteriota bacterium (assembly GCA_003533545.1). Lineage (GTDB taxonomy): Bacteria > Acidobacteriota > Vicinamibacteria > Vicinamibacterales > UBA8438 > DQEK01. The sequence goes on from DQEK01000078.1 coordinate 842, forward strand.
CCAGGACCAGAAAAACCGGCCTCGGAATGCCAGCGAGAATCACCACCGCCGCCACAAGCGAATAGAACATTGTGATGCGGTAGATGTTGTATTCGGAGGAGACCGTGCCGCGGTGAGTGTCGGTGAGCTGATCAGCGGCCACCCCTGGCAGAGCGGCGGTCGAACGGAACAGATTTCGGCAGCAGGCGGCGACAACCCGAGGCCAGCCATCGAAGTAGTTGAAAGCGGTTGAAAACGTGGCCGCGAACGCTCCGGCGATGAACACGACCATCATCCCAGGCCCCACGCTGTCTGTGAAGATGCGGGCAATCTCGCCGATTACCGCTCTACCCTCGACCGGACTCGGGTAGAGCCAGACGGCGGCCAGCAGCAAGAAGACGGCCGCTAGAATGAACGAGACGATGTGTCCGAGTGTGAAGTCCATCAACCCGATGCGGAACCAGCGCCGGCAGTACTCCTGCGCGTGCGCCGGCAACGCGGTGACATCGACGGCCAGGTCGGCCTTCGAGGACCTGAACGCGTCGAACGGCCGCGCATAGCCCTGTTTCTCAAGCTGCTCGCGTATGCGGCCCATGCCCACGCGCTTCGCCTTGCCCCACTCGGACGCCTGCAGCGAGACGTCCATGCCGGTCGGCAGCAACCCGAGGAACGCAGCTATGATCAACCAGGAGCCGCCCGGGACCTCGACGATGAAGAAACGTCCCATCGCCGAGAACGGCGCCGGCTCGACCAAGTAGACCCCCACGGTCGAGACGAAAAGAATGCCCGCAAGCACCTTGGTAGCTATTTCGACCGCGGCATACCGGCCGTAGAGGATGATGCCGACTGAAACTAACCCAAGTCCGAGACCATAGACCGCGAGAGGATCGACCCCGATCCCCTCCGCCCAACTCGTCAGGCCAAGCCCCAGATACTCAGAGAAGACATAGAAGAGCACCGCGGCCGCGGCCGCCAGCCGGCCCGCTTGACCGAGGGCGCACTGTATGAGCGTAGTGATCAGCACATACCAAACTGGCCATTTCCCCGGTGCGGTCGTGTACGCGTCGAGCATGCTCCGGCCGGTGGCATTCGTGAAGCGGAATGCCATCTCGAACCCGTAATATTTGAAGACGTAGGCGACGGGAATACACCAGAGCAGCGCAAACTCGAAGCGCCCCCCCGCCGCCGGAGCTGTAACGAGATGGCTGGTGCCGATACCAGTCATCATCAGAATGAGGCCGGGACCAAAGTGCCGCATGAGCCCCCGGAGACTGGTTTCCGGTAGCGGGAGATCGTTGAAGGCGTCTGATTTGTCCGGCATACGCGCCATCCTACCAGAGTCAAATGGCACCCCACTCACTCACGCGAGGAAAAGTAACGTGGGTGCTAGTCGATCGCACCGAGATGAGAGGGTAAGATTCATCCGGGGTCGCTCGACATTCGAGCGGCCCTCTTGTACACCGGCGACAGGCCGGGAGGACGCCATGCCTGAAATGCGAACCGTCGGCCGACCAAACAACGTCGCCACCAGACCACTTACAAGCCGTGGTAGGAGAGGCGCCGGGACCTACCATGGACTCCTACCAGTACTGATTTTGTCGCTGACCAGCGCCTGCGCCTTACCGTTCGGGCCAAACGGCGAGCCTGGTCGGGATGCCGGCGGCAATGAAGGTGCAGTCACGGCCGGCCATCCCCTGGCAGCCGAGGCGGGACTAGCCGTATTGCAGTCGGGCGGCCTCGCCATGGACGCCGCAATCACCGCCGCTGCTGTGCTCGCGGTTGCGCGCCCCCATATGAACGGTCTCGGTGGCGACATGTTCCTGCTGTACCACGATTCCGCCACTCGACTGACCTACGCGCTCAACGGCTCGGGAAAATCGGGCAGCGCGAAAACCCTCCATGAACTAAAAGCCGAGGGACTCAAGCGGATGCCAGGTACTGGTCCGTTGAGCGTCTCGGTGCCAGGCGCGGTCGGGGCGTGGGCCGAGGGATTGCGGCGTTTCGGTACGATCAGCTTTGCCCAAGCACTACAACCGGCGGTCAGGTTAGCCACGGCTGGGCTTCCAGTGTCCGAACGACTCGCCCAAGACATCGCGGGTGCCGAAGGTAAACTGCGCCAGGAACCAGAGGCTGCCCGGATTTTTCTCCCTGGGGACGTACCCCCTCAGGCGGGCGACATCCTGCCTCGTCCCGACCTCGCCCAAACCCTTTTGACCCTTCAGGAGCAGGGTGCGCGGGAGTTCTATAACGGCGCACTAGGTCGCAAGATTGTCCGGTTTATTCAAAACCGGGGCGGGCTAGTCATGCCCAACGATATGACGGACTACCTACCCGAGTGGACACTCTCGATCAGCACCAGATATCAAGGCTTCGAGGTACAGGTGGCGCCCCCCAACAGCCAGGGGGTCACGTTGCTCGAAGAACTAGCGATGTTGCAACACCACGACTTGCAGGCTCTGGGACACAACAGCGCAGACTACCTGCACACAGTGTCAGAGGCCATCCGACTGGCATTCGCCGACCGAGACGCCGAACTTGCCGACGCACGCGCCATGCGCGTCACACCGGAAGATCTTCTGGACACGGCCCGGATCAGACAGCTCGCTGGCACGATCGAACCGGCGGGCTTGGCGCCGTCGCTTAAAGTGGCAGCCAGCGAGGATCACCCAAACACGGTGTATGTCATCGCGGTCGACCAGTACGGGAACGTGGTGTCATTGATCCAAAGTTTATTT
>DQEK01000445.1 GCA_003533545.1 Acidobacteriota bacterium
GTGGTAGCTCGCAACGACGAGCTCGGTGAGCTTGGTTTCATCATCTATCTCAAGTCCAACGCGGTAGGGGCGCTACATGCCGCCCTGTCGGACACGGGTGTCTCAGAAATTGATGGGTCTACCTTCGATGTGCTTCGGGTAGAGGGAGGAAGACCAGCATTTCCAGCCGATTTGGACGAAGAAACGATTCCGCTGGAGGCCGGCATCGAAGATCGGGCTATCAGCATGACCAAGGGTTGCTACGTTGGCCAGGAAGTAATCGTGCGAATCCTCCATCGCGGGAAGGGGCGGGTTGGACGTCGTTTTATCGGGTTACTTTTTGACCCCGACATGGCGGCCCCTCCCGTCGGAGCTGAGCTCACTCGTGGGGAGAAGCACGAAAAGGTGGGGGCGGTAACGAGTGCTGTGTGGTCGCCATCACTTCAGCGGCCCATTGCCCTTGGTTATGTCAAGCGCGAGTTGTCAGAACCGGGAACGGAGTTTCGTGTCGTAGATGCCGACCGGCGATGGTCTGCCGTGGCCGCCGAGCGCCCATTTCTGACGTCTGCCCATTCGTCTCCCCGGTAAGCGCCATCCGCGCCAGTTAGCGGCTGGTTAACAAATTGATAAGTTCCAGATCGGCGGCCGGGAATTGCAGCGTCTTTAGTTCAGTTTTGGGGATCCAGAGCATCTGCTGTCCCAGGACAGGCGTCGGTTCGCCCGTTGTCGCGCATTGGAAGAAATGCAACTCGACCGTGCGCTCCGGATAGCGGAAGCTGGTCACCAGTAACTCTACCCCCACCTCGACCGCGAGGTTTAGTTCTTCTCGCATTTCGCGCTTGAGACACTGGTGTTGGCTTTCGCCGGGCTCGGCTTTTCCACCCGGAAATTCCCAGTACCCGGCGAGATGTGTGCCCGGGGGCCGTCTGGTGACGAGTAGCCGGCTCGCGCGTTCAACGACAGCCGCAACGACCACGACGTGCGAGGGGTTATGTGCGTCAGTCACTGGGTACGGGTCTTGAGTTCTGGTCCGGGTGGATAGGTCTGGCAAATGGCGCTCATTGGACAGACGCTACACTGAGGCTTTCTAGCCACACAGACTAGGGCGCCGAGGTCCATAAGTGCCTGATTGAAGTCAAAAACATGGCGCCGAGGAAGTACCGCAGCTGACACTTTCCAAAGGTGTTTTTGGAGCGTCGTCGAACTCCGATCACTCTGTCCGATGAAGACTCGGAACAGGACCCGCGCGACATTGGTGTCGACGATTGGCGCACGCAACCCGAAGGCGAAACTTTGAACAGCGGCGGCCGTATAGGCGCCGATCCCGGCGAATGATCTAAGGGTCACTTCGTCGGAGGGGAGCGCGCCATCGTAACGGTCAACTACTTCCCGAGCGATGGCGTGGAGTCGCCGCGGACGAGCGTTGTAGCCGAGCGGACGCCAAGTTCGATTGACGTCGGCCGGTCGTGCCTTGGCCAGTGCCCTGAACGTTGGAAATTTTCGGACCCATTCTTCGTATTTTGGGATTACGCGGTCTACTTGGGTTTGCTGCAGCATCATCTCCGACACGAGGATGCGGTACGGGTCTCTGGTGTGCCGCCAGGGAAGGTCACGGCCGTTTCTTCCATACCAGCTCAGCAGACGACGGCGGAACCTGCGTCTGAGAGTAGGCGGCGGAAGGGTTTCCGGGTCGTCGCTGGCTGAAGATGGGGACGAGGGGGTCACGGTGAGCAGAGTGCGTTTTCGGGGAAGCCAGTATGAGCGGTAGCCTAACCGCGTGAGACTTCAGATGGCACGGGTCACTATAATCGAACCGTGAAAATTTACACGCGTACGGGCGATGGTGGTGATACCGGCCTCTTGGACGGAGGGCGGGTTTCGAAGGCGAGCCCGCGCATAGAGGCCTGCGGTGCAGTTGATGAGTTGAACGCCTGTCTCGGCTTGACGTTGAGTACGGGGGTTGACCCCGACCTATCGAAGATGCTCGGTCAGATCCAGCGGAAGCTCTTTTCTCTAGGTGCTTCACTGGCCAACCCCGCCACACCCGCAGCCGGCGATACAAAGGCCGCCCTTGATGAGACGGACCTAGGTTGTCTCGAGGAATGGATAGATCTGCTCGAGGTCGATTTGACCCCTCTCAAGAAGTTCATTCTTCCGGGAGGACATCCGGCTGCGGCCAACGTTCACTTGGCGCGCGCGGTTTGCCGTCGCGCCGAGCGGAGGATGGTGGAGCTTGGCGTAGTCCACGTCGGGGCCGTCCCGTTCGCTTATGTGAACCGACTATCGGATTTCCTCTTTGTGCTAGCCCGTGTACTGAACTCGCGAGCGGGTGTCACGGAGCTGGAGTGGTAGTTTCGCTCACGTCCCGCCGGTCCATGTCGGCTCGCACCGAATCGAAGACTCGGCGTGCGAGTTCCTGAGAGACTCGCTCCCGAATGCTGCCACATTCCACCAGGATGTCCGTTGTGTCGGTCCGGATCAACACGTCCCAACGGTCGTGGGCGATGCCTTCGGGTCGGTCCGTGAAGGAGTCGGAATTGTCGGCATCGCCAGACGGATACCGGCGAGCCTGGTAAGACGCCAGTGGAGTGCCGTTGATCAGCACCCTGACAAGTTTGATGCGTGCCTGTGGGATCGCCGTGTCACCCCAGTAGAAATGCGTGTCGTTGGCGACGAATAGCGTGAGACCTTCACGATGAGGGACCTCGGCGAGGACCGTTCGTCCGGCCTCTTCAAGCTTCCGGCGTTCTCGTTCGCGGGTTCGTTGGTGAAACCGGAGGGTTGAGACCAAGCCGAGCGCGAACAGGAACAGACCGAGCGCGATAAGTCCGGCGATGAAGTCGCGCACTATTCGATACTAACAGGATATGAGTCGCCGGTCCGCTGCCTGCGGACAAGTATTCCCCGTAGGGCTTCCTCGCGAGACTGGAGATAGAATCACCGCCGTTACCTGATCATGGCATCGTCAACAGAAGCGGAACTCGCTTCGGCCTACGCTTCCTGCGCGAGACTAGCGCGGGCTCACTACGAGAATTTTCCCGTTGCGAGTTGGATACTGCCCCGCCAAATGCGTCCCCACATTGCTGCGATCTACATGTTTGCTCGCATTGCTGATGATTTTGCCGATGAGGGAACGGTTGAGCCCGAAGAGCGCCTCCAGCGTTTGGACGCCTGGAGGCGCCGGCTACGACAGAGTCTCTCCAGCGCTTCAGATGGCTCGTTCCGGTCGCATGCGGTCGACTTACAATCGACAACGGCTATCAGCGCGGACCAGAAGGCTCTGTTTCTGGCCTTGGCGAACACGATCCAGACCCGATGTCTCCCGGTGACACTTTTCGAGGACCTCCTGAGTGCCTTCGAGCAGGACGTTGTGGTCCATCGTTATCAGAGTTGGGACCAGTTGCTGGACTACTGCAGTCGGTCGGCGAATCCGGTTGGTCGCTTGGTCTTGCGAGTCGCGGGCCACAACGATCCCTCGTTGGACCGCGCGTCTGACTGCCTTTGCACGGCACTGCAGCTTACGAATTTTTGGCAGGACTTTGCACGCGATTACAGTGCGGGCCGTCTCTATTTACCTGCGGACACCAGCGACGCGGTCGGAGCCGACGAAGCTGATCTGGATGGCGGTCGTCTGACGCCCGCTTGGCAGGAGGCACTTGCACTGGTTTCAGCGAGGACTCGAGATCTCTTCCTCGAGGGGCGCGATGTCTGCGACGGTGTTGGGGGACGCCTGTCGATGGAGTTACGGCTGACCTGGCTCGGTGGGTTACGGGTACTCGAACGTCTCGAACATAACGGTTTTGACGTGTTCGCACGGCGCCCGAAACTCGGGTGGCGTGATGGGGCGGTCATGCTCTGGAGGGCCATGACCTGGGCCGCGGCTAAAGACGGGTAAGGGACCTTGCACGAATGGCTCGAGACACGAACTTCTATTACTCGTTTTTGGTGCTGCCGTCAGCGAAGCGGAAGGCAATCGTTGCCGTCTGGGACTTCTGCCGCGCCGTCGACGATGCCGTGGACTGTCCGGCGGACAATCAGCTCGGCGAGCCGGCGGGCCAGGTACTGCATTTATGGCGTGAGGAACTGGCATCCTGCTACAGCGCCTTGATCCCCACGACCAGACAAGGGAGGAACCTAAAGGCTGTTGTTGCTGAGTTCAAACTGCCCAGACGCCCATTCGATGATTTGATCGATGGGGTCGAGATGGATACCGTCGCTAGGCGATATCGGACGTTCGACGATCTTTACGAATACTGCGTCCGGGTGGCCTCGGCGGTCGGCCTCCTATGCATCGAGATCTTCGGTTACCGAGATCCACAGACCCGGGATTACGCAATCGCGCTCGGTGTGGCGCTTCAGCTAACGAACATTATTCGCGACATTCCAACCGACTTGCAGAGAGGTCGTCTGTATCTACCTACGGACGATCTCGAACGGTTCGGGTGTTCGGAGGAAGATTTGTGTCACGGCGCGTCGGAACGGGTGATCTCGCTGCTGCACTACGAGTGTGCTCAGGCGCGTCTGTTCTACGACAAGGCTGACGCTCTTTTGCCGTCGGTCGATCGGCGACGCATGGTTGCCGCGGAGATTATGGGCGCCATCTACTTTACGATTCTCAAACGCATTGAGGGTCGTGACTGCGACGTTTTCTCTTCGGTTGTCAGGGTGCCCCGGTGGCGCCGCGTGGTGATCGCGGGCACAGTTTGGCTGAAGACGATGGTCGGGATCACGGGGGTGCGAGGCGGGAAGGGTGGACGGGACAGGCAGGTATGAGCGACCGGTGGACTCACGATGTTGTCGTGATCGGCGCGGGTTTTGCTGGGCTCAGCGCCGCCGCAGCGTTGGCGGACCACGGTTTACGCGTCGTCGTGCTTGAGGCCGCCGGGCGACTCGGCGGGCGAGCTGCTTCCTTCCGAGATGGCGTTACCGGCGAGCTTGTTGACAACGGGCAGCACGTGTTATTCGGGTGTTATAGCGAGACGCGGCGGTTCTTGTCTCGAATCGGCACTGCGGAGCACTTGCGGGTGCAGCCGCAATTGGATGTTGCGTCGATTGATCCGGAGGGCCGCCGCACCCGTTTAGTCTGTCCGCCACTGCGACCTCCGTTGAATCTGTTTGCGGGTCTGCTTGAGTGGGATGCGTTGGGTTTTCGCGACCGCCTCGCCGTGCTCAGGTTGGTCGCTCCGCTTCGTTTGGCCCGCAGTGAGTTGCTCGGTGACGCGGGCGTCCAGGCTGCCTCCCCTGGCGAGACGGTTACTACATGGTTGGTCCGGCACGGGCAGACGCGTCGGTTACGCGAGATGCTTTGGAACCCTCTGGCATTAGCCGCGTTGAATCAGTCGCCGGACCTTGCTGCTGCCCCAACTTTTGTACGGGCGTTGGCGCAAATAGTCGGGACGCGACCCTCTGACTCGGGGCTCGCTCTCCCTGCGCGGCCCCTTGAAGGTCTCTACGCGGCGCCTGGCCGGGATTTCATTTTGGCTCGTGGTGGTGAAGTACGGACGGGGGTTACCGCACGAGTGCATACTGACGCGTGCGGCTTATGTGAGGT
>DQEK01000378.1:0-1769 GCA_003533545.1 Acidobacteriota bacterium
TCCCCCGAGAAGGTCGGCGCGTCGAGTAGTCCTTCGGAGCGCTGATTGATGTAGATCGGATATGCGTCGACGGCGTCGATGCGTAACCGTGGAGACTGGGTCGCGAGTAGCTCTCGTGGAGCGCCGACGGTTGCCGCTAGGGCGGCCAAGCCACCTACGTCTCGAAGGAATCGGCGCCGGTCTGGCTGAATCAGTTTTCCGCGCATCGTCTTCCCTTTTTGCGTGACGAGGTCTACCGACTTTCGGGTATGGCCTCCATCAGCAGCGCCAGCGCATTGCGGAGCGCGCGTCCACCTGCGCGCGAGCCGCGGTAGTGTCCTTGTCGCACGACCACAAGGTCATGGGATGGGATGATCAACGTGGTTTGTCCGCCGGCGCCGGACATGTAGTAGGCCCCTCGCGGTACGGGGAAGCTTCCGGTGCCATTGAGCCAGAAGAAACCGCCATAGATCGGGCGGCCGTCGGCCTCCCACGCCGGGGCCAGCGTACTGACGAACTCGGCGTAGCCCTCGGGCAGAATTCGTTGACCGTCCCAGACGCCGTCTTGCAAGTAGAGGTTACCCAGTCGTGCCCAGTCACGGGCCGGAGCCAGCTCGTAGCCTTGCAGGAGGTAGTTGCCGTAGGGATCGGTTTCGAGCACCATGCCGCGGATGCCGATTCGGTCGAATAGCTCTCGCTGCGGAAATGAGAGGTATTCGTCGCCGCGCCCTTCGACACCCAGCCGCACCAAATAATTGATTAGTACCGGATCCGAGTTGCGGTAGCGGCCGATTGTGTTCGGTGGCCACTGCTGCGGTCTCGTCGCAGCCCATTCGAATGAGTTCACCGTGCCGGTGTAGACATACAGGTGATCGGGGTAACCAAGCGCGGGGTCGAGGTCTGGGTCCGCTACGCCTCTGAACCTCAGGCCGCTCGACATTCGAAGAATGTCGGCGATCCGAATCTCTTGCCGTGAGTCGCCAGGAGTCTGCCACTCGGGCACCGGCGCCCTCTGAAAGAGGTCGTAGACTCCTTGTTCGATCAGTACTCCCATCAAAGTCGCCGTCAGGCTCTTGCCCATGGACCAACTCTCGAGCGGGGTGTGCATTGTGATGCCGTCACCGTATCGTTCGCCGATGATTCGTCCCTTATGGGTGACCACGAAGGCTGCTGTCATGCCCTCTTCTGGGTCAAAGGCGGCGGCCACTGCTTCAGCTACTTTCGCGCCGTCGACACCAGCCGGTAGCGGGCTGGTGGGGAGGAGGTCGCCCATCGGCCAGGGCTGGTTCGCCGGGTCCGAAAGGGTTGTAGCGATGTCCACGGGTTCGAAGTAAACGTCGTCTTCGTCGATCGGCAGTGTGACGCACCCGTGGTCGCCGTTAAATTTTGCGGTCCGTACGACGCCGTCGGGCAGGGTGAGGTGTACCTGCCGTTGATCAGTATCAACCTCGATGTTGGTGACGTGGCGGCGATGTTCGTAGGGAGAACTAAAGAAGCCAACGTTCTCCGCTGCGAAATCTGGATCGAGTCCGGTGACAAAGACCGCCGAGCAGAGGGTCTTGGCGAAGCCGGCGGTGTGGTGCCAGAGCGGGTCCCCTGGCGGAGCGACATAATCGGTGTCGAGCTCGGCCTCAGCGGCCCGCGCTAACATCGCCTCTCGACCGTCCTGGGCGTTGGTGACCGACGCGCAGACGAGGAACAGCACGCACAGTGTGATTGGAGCGAGCGCTGTTAGTGGTGGGTTAGTTCGTTGAGGCACGTGTTCTCCTTCATAAGAAACCGCAGCCCCC
>DQEK01000378.1:2160-7955 GCA_003533545.1 Acidobacteriota bacterium
GGTTCCTTTAGACGAGATTGAGCTGACGAAGGGTAACATGCGTTCTGGTCGTGCTTTTTACTGACTCTTTTTTTCTGCTCTATTTCCTCCCGGCTGTCCTCGCGCTTTTCTTTTTGGCTGTGGCGGTGACTCCGTCCCGCTGGCGGGAAGGGCCCAGGCGTTTTACGTTGCCCAACACGGTGCTGCTGGTCGGCAGCGCCGTTTTTCTGGGGTGGGGCACGGGGCCGTTCATGCGGTGGATCGCCGGTGCGGTGGCGTTCAATTACCTTACGGCGCTGGCCATCTGGCGGGCCAGGCGCAACGCGACTCCTGCAAGCCGCCCCAGTCCGCTGCCGGGAGCACTTCTGACCCTGGCGGTCACCGGCAACGTGGTGTTGCTCGCGGTGAGCAAGTACGCGCTTTCGTTACCCAGTGCGTTCGCGGGGCGCTCGTTCGCCGTGCCACAGCTGTTAGTGCCGTTGGGGCTGACGGTCTTCGTGTGCCACGCGATTTCGTACGTAGTCGATGTTTTTCGAGGGCACACCGCGCCGCAGCGCAGTCCGATTGGAGCGTCATTGTATCTGTTGTTTTTTCCACTGCTGTGCGCCGGGCCACTGGCGTGCTACAGCGACATGGGGCCGCAGTTGGCGCAGCGGCGGGTCACCATGGCGGCGGTCGCGTATGGGGTCAGACGGTGGTTAGTTGGCTTTTGTAAGGTCGCCTTCCTCGCACGCGCCCTGTCGGTTCCAGTCGACCAGGTGTTTATCACGCCGGCGGCAGAACTAGGCACAGTGCAGGCGTGGCTCGGCGCGGTTTGCTTCACCCTACAGGTGTACTTCGATCTGTCTGGTTTTGCTGACATGGCGCTGGGATTTGGCCGCATGTTCGGGTTCCGCTTGTCTGAGAACTTCCGCTGGCCCTACGCTGCGGGCACGCTCACCGAGCTTTGGTGTCGGTGGAACCTCACCCTGTTCGACTGGTGCCGACGGTATCTGGGTCTCTCGGTCGATAGAGGAGTGGGCCAGACCCGTCAAGCTCTATTGCTGTTCCTGTGTGTTGGACTGTGGCATGGTCCGGGTTGGAATGTGTTGATTTGGGGTGGTCTGCATGGCGTGATCGTCGCCATCGAGCAAACCGGTTTCGGCGCGCGCATCTCGAAGCTTTCGCTCGTGGTGCGGCACGGGTATGTGCTGTTCGTCGTACTGTGCTTGTGGGTCGTCTTTCGCGCCGAGTCGCTGGGCGGGGCGTCGGTCGTGCTACAGGCGATGGCCGGGCTGGGTGCGAGGGGGCAGGTCGTGCCGCTGACACTGACCCCCTGGTTTTGGACGATGTTATTCGCCGCCGTGCTCTCGGCTTTTCCGTTGTGGCCTGGGTTCAGCCGGTGGCTCGTCACGGTTGATGCGCTCACGACCTCGACCCTCATCCTTGTCTCGACCAGCTTTGTTTACATCTGGCGGCGTTTTGTGAACATGGCGCGCTTGCTGTCCGGCCGGCGGTAATGGTCCGGTTGGGCACACGTCAATGAGGACATCGATTGCAGGACGGTAGACCCGTGCCACATGAACGTTGAGTCGGGTGAGACGCGGCGCTTGCTGGGGCGCCGGCTAGACTTTGGATTTTCTAGGTTTGGCTGGCCAGCGCGCCGGCTCGTGGTGTTCGAGGTAAGCGCGTTTCGACACTGAGCCGATAATCATTGATTTGGTCAGCCACCAGTTTTTCGGTCGGGTCCCGAAGATGATGTGCGCGACGCTCAAGCCGGCCAGCGACAGACCGGTCATGCCATGCAATACATACACCCAGCCCCAGGTTCCTTCCCCCAGGATGTAGGGATTGGGGGTGATGAAAGGTGTGCCCATGCGCCAGAGCATCGTCATGCCGGTCACGCTGACGGTGCAACCGACGAACGTCAACACTAGGTGATACAACCGGTTCCCGATCGGGTATTTCGCCGGGTGGGGGCCTGGCACGTTGTGGCCGGCCTCACGCATAATCTCGGCCTTGAACTCGGGGATGTCCTTCGGGCCGACCCAGATCGACCAGAAATCAAGGAAAAACGTCGTGTGGATGATGTGGTAGATGATCGATCCCGTTAGCACCAGCCCAGCGGTGTAGTGAATTTCCACCCAGTCGAATTGCCACCCCATGATGGGAAAAAACGCGGTCCCAAGTAACGTGAAGATTGACCCGGCCATTACCCAGTGAAAGAGCCGTGCCATGAAGGTGTGTCGCTTGACCCGGTCCGGCAGGTTGGGATGTTTCTCTTCCAGTGCGTCGGTCTCCTCCTTGGGTCGTACCCGATGCGCCGATAGGATGACGTACGAGGCATGGGCGACCAGGAACGTGATGAAGACGAAGACCGATACCCAGGTGATGTTCCACGCCACGTGGGTGAGCACGGTGCGCCCCCATGGGTCCATCGCTGTTTCGAAAATGTCCACCGACGGCTACCTCTCCTAATAGGGGCAAACAGACGATGCGAAGACCCCGCGTAGAACGACCGATTCTATCCTTGTTCCGAGACGGCTGGTCGTGGTCCCGCGTTTTGACAGCCAAGGCCAATACCGTCGCGTGCTCGGGTGCCGTCCGTAATCGTCCAAGAAACCTACCAGCACGGTAAAATGTGCTGACGGGAAGCCGGCGTTCATTATGTGCCTCCAAACGCACGTCCGACCGGCAGTATCTGGGGTCCTCTTGGCTTGTGCTCTGGCTCTCGGGGGCTGGAATTCCGCTTACGCCCAGAAGCGCCCAAATATCCTCTGGCTGACTAGCGAAGACAACGGGCCCGCCCTCGGCGCCTACGGCGACGACTATGCGACGACGCCCAACCTCGATCGGTTGGCTGAGCGCGGACAGCTCTATCTCAATGCCTGGTCGAATGCACCGGTTTGCGCGCCGGCAAGGACCGCGATCATCACGGGAGTGTATCCACCCTCCACGGGCGGTCAGCACATGCGAAGTCAGGTGCGCCTGCCAGACGGCATGCCCATGTTTCCGCAGTTGTTACGTGCGGTTGGGTACTACACGACCAACAACGCCAAAGAGGATTACAACGTCGAGAAGCCGGGACAGGTGTGGGACGACTCGTCGAGTGAGGCCCACTGGCGGAACCGACCTGAAGGTGCGCCGTTCTTTGCGGTCTTCAACTTTGGCATCAGCCACGAAAGTCGTATCCGCCAGCGTCCACACGAGCCGGTGCACAATCCGGCCGGGGTCAGGGTGCCGGCCTACCACCCAGACACGCCGGAGGTGCGACGGGACTGGGCGCAGTACTACGACCGGATCACCGAGATGGACGTTCAGGTGGGTGAGCGGCTGGCCGAGCTAGAAGAGGCAGGACTAGTCGAAGACACCATCGTCGTCTATTTTGGTGACCACGGGGTCGGTCTGCCACGCGGTAAGCGGTCGCTCCTCGATTCAGGCTTGCGGGTACCGCTCATCATCCATGTGCCGCGTCGGTTCAGGGCTTTGGCCGGTGAGGATTACGCCGAGGGGACGGAAACCGCGCATCTGGCGGGGTTTGTCGATTTGGCGCCGACGATGTTGAGTCTGGCGGGCATCCGCCCTCCAGAGTACATGCATGGGAGTGCCATGCTCGGACCATTCCGGGCGTCTCCGCCTGAGTACCTGCACGGTTTCCGCGGCCGGATGGACGAGCGCTACGATTTTTCCCGCGGTGTTCGGAACCAGAGATATCTGTACGTGCGCAACTATGCGCCGCACCGTATTTACGGTCAGTTCGTCTGGTACATGTTCCAGACCCCGACCACGCAAGTTTGGAACGCGCTTAACGACGCCGGTCGGCTTGAGCCACCACAGACGTTCTTCTGGGAGACTAAACCAGCGGAAGAACTCTACGACTTGAAGAGGGACCCCGACGAGGTGGCGAACCTCGCTAGCTCACCCGAACACCAGGCTACGCTGCAGCGGTTCCGTGGGGTTTTGCGCGACCATCTATTGTCGATTCGAGACCTCGGGTTTCTGTCCGAACCGGAAATGCATCTTCGCGCTGGTGGCGGCGCGCCGTACGACCTCGGGCAGGATGAAGGGCGTTATCCATTGTCTGAGATTCTTGAGGTTGCTGAGATTGCCACAAGACCCAGCATTTCGGCCGGTCGGGAACTGACAGCTGCCCTCGGGCATTCCGACAGCGCCGTCCGGTACTGGGGCGCGGTCGGGCTACTGATTAGAGGTGCATCGGCGGTGGAGGGAGCGCTGTTCGAGCTCCGCCGGGCGCTGGGCGATGGTTCTACGAGTGTCCAAGTGGCAGCGGCGGAAGCATTGGGCCGCTACGGTGCGATTGAAGAGGACGTGGAGGCGGCCGTCGCCGTACTCGTGGCACGAGCCAATCTCGACACCAACGATCTCTTCACGACGATGTTGGCACTCAATGCACTCGACTATCTCGATGAGCGCGCGGCCGGGGTGGTCGACGTTCTCCGTGAGTTACCGCGTGAGCGGGAGGGGATGCGTCGGCAGTTCCAGCGCTACGTACCCCAGCTGCTGGACAAGATCCTGGCTGACCTGGAGTAGCTGCCCCAGCGTTCGAAGGTTCTCGTTTCGGACCCGGTCGATAACCGAGGTTTGCGCTCCTTCCTCCCGATGCTCGGGGCCGGCGCTGCGCAGGCCGTTTCTGCGGCTAGGATCAGCCATCGCCGACGACTGAGTGTTGCTGATGGTGCCGGGTAATGACGGGGCAGGATGTAAACGCTGACGGTGGAGAAAGAGAAGGAGGAGATATGAAGATTCAGATCGAGGGGCTCGTTGCGCAGTACGAATCACGGATGTTGACGCGCCGGCAATTGGTGGGCGCGCTCGCCGCGATGATGGCGACGAGCGCCCGCCAGGCTAAGGCTGCCCAGCCGATCAGACAGGTTGCCCAGGGACGGACGATAAACCACGTTTCTCTGGCCGTGTCTGATGTGCGGGCATCGGCCGAGTTCTACCAGCAATTGCTAGGACTCGACGTGGTCAGCCGACCAGCCAACGGAGGTATCAATATGGGCTTGTCTGACGGTTTTCTTGGTGTATACGACATTCCGCAACCGGGGCGAGTGCATCACTTCTGTATCGGGGTTGACGATTACAACGCGGATCGAATTAAGGAGAGGTTTGACGAAATTGGCTATCCAGCTCGGGTTAGTCGAGACCCCGCCAATCGGACGAGCGGAGGTGACCAGCTGTACTTTTCTGACCCGGACGGGACGCAGGTGCAGCTCGGTGAGAACGGCTACCAGGGGTAGTCACTAGCGGTCCCCGTGGACCACGGGGTGCTTCCCGACGGTGGCACTGGGTGGAAACCGCTCCACGGGGCTTGCGCAGGCCGGTCAGGCGACCTGTCGTGAAAGGGCGGCCATAGTCGTCGTCGGACGGCCAGCGGGGCGCGGTCAGGGTTGCTGTTCGGTATCGATCGGGATGTCCCGTAGGCGCTCTTGCACGGTGCCCGGTACGCCGAGTCTGGTGTTGGCGCCGAGGCGTTCGAGAAGCTCGGCGGTTTCCGGCCAACTCTGGAACTGGAACGATTGCTTCGCGCCTTCTGCCATTCGGTAGGCGGTGCGTCCACGGAAATCACGCGCGTCGATGTCGGCTCCCTGCGTCACCAGATACTCGATCACTTCATTTATCCCGCGGAACGCTGCACCATGTAACGCCGTGAAGTCGGCCTCGTTGACGGCGTTGACGTCAGCTCCCGCCTCGACCAGGGCGCGGACCGCAATCTCAGCGCTGGGTGACCGCACGCCGCGCGGTTCCCGCGGCGTGTATGTGGCCTTTCCAAGCCCTGCGGCGGCCATCAGCGGGGTGGTTCCGTCGTCCGTGGT
>DQEK01000378.1:8336-10906 GCA_003533545.1 Acidobacteriota bacterium
GCTGTTTTGGAAGCTCGGGATAACGCTATAGATCAAACTGGGAGCCCCGTTCATTTCGAACGCGGCAACCCACAGCGGTGTGGCACCGCGTAGATCGCCGGTCCCCGGCGCGAATGTTTCAAAAGCCCCCTTCTTCGGGTAACCGATGTAGAACATCAGCATTGCGGAACTGGTGATCCGGGCATTAGGGTCGGCGCCGCTGGCCAGGAGTGCCTCGACCAGTGTCAACCTTCCTCGTGGGTTTAGTCGTCCCCCCCCGATGCGTCCGTGATTCCGGGTCCATTCCTCCAGCCACGTGCTGACTCCCCCGGCGGCGGCGTGCAACGCGCTGACCCCACCCATCCAGCTGTTGGGATCGGCGCCACGCTCAAGCAGGAACAACGCGAAATCGGTTCGGCCGGCGGCGATGGCGAACGGTAGTACGTGGGTGCCGTCTTTGCTCCTGGTGTTGACATCGATCCCGGTCGCGAGCAGCGTCTCCGCCATCGCGATGTCGCCATTTCGTGCAGCGAACATCAGCGGTGTGAATCCTGGGGTGGTCTCGATCGTCGCGTCGGCGCCCTGCTCGAGCAGTAGCCGTACGATGCTGGGGTGTGGCGCCGAGAGCGCCCACATCAACGCAGTACTGTTGGTTTCTGCGGTGGCGGCGTTTACCGGGGCGCCGCTGTCAATGAGCGCGCGCACGACGTCGACGTTTCCAGTGCGGGCGGCGGTCATTAGTGGCGTAAGACCACTGTCCTGTGCTTTGTCTGCCGATGCGCCATCCGCGAGAAGTCGTTCAACCATCCCCAAACTGGCGTTTTCGGCCGCACGTTCGAGCGGGGTGACGCCGTGGTCGTCGGCGGCGTTAGGATCGGCACCCGCTTTGAGCAACAGGTCGACCGTTTCTAGGTCGTCCCAATGTGTTGCCCAGAGCAGAGCCGTAGCGCCGTCGGCCCGAGCGACGTTGACGTCGATTCCTTCGGCGACCAAGGTTTCGACCGTTGCGCGGTCTTGGTTGGCGGCGGCAGTCACGAGCCGCGAGTCCTGGGCTGCCGCGTCGCACAAGCAAACAAAGACGAACGACCACGTAAGCGCGGTCGTTAACCTACGATTAATGCCGTTTCTCATGGTCAATTCCAATTTCTAGGGCACTATACGCAGCGGGTCAGGCCATGTCTACACCGCGGCAGACTTGGCAGAAGGCCGGCCGTGCTCGTCGCCCGAGCGCGCATTCCATGGTGCTACTTATTCGCGCAGGAAGTCCAGCACGACGTCGTTGAACTCCCCTGGTGTCTCCCAGTAGGGCGACCATGGCGATGTGAGGGGATGAACTTGGTACGCGAGGGTATACTGAGGGCGGTTCCGGAGGGTGAGGTTTCTTGATGGTCATACTTACGCGGGGCGTGCTCCTTGCGGCGCTCGTAGTTGGACTCGGGCCTGGCGCCCGTAGCTACGCCCGTCTTGAGGCGGCGACCGCCCAGGCCCAGACTGACGCACCATCCCGCGAACTGTTGGACCGCTACTGCGTCACGTGCCACAACGAGCGCCTTCGGACGGCCGAGCTGGCGCTCGATCACGTGGACCTCAGTGATGTCGGCACCCATGCTGCGGTTCTCGAAAAAGTTGTTCACAAGTTGCGGAGCGGACAGATGCCACCGGAGGGGCGACCCCGACCCGATGAGGCGACTCTTGCGACGTTTGTAACCTCACTTGAGTCAGCTCTTGACCAGGCGGCCGCCGAGAGGCCCAATCCTGGACGTGTCGCTTCGCGACGGCTCAACCGTGTTGAATACGTCCACGCCATCGAAGACTTGCTGGGGCTCGAGGTGAACGGCGAGGAGTTACTGCCGTCCGACATGGCCGGCTTTGGATTCGACAACAACGCGGAGGTATTGTCGATTACGCCCGGGCTCATGTCGCGCTACATCGCGGCGGCGACCAAGATCAGTCGCGCCGCTATCGGTAGTCCCGACACGCGGCCAGTGATGCAGTTGTACCAGTTGGGTTACGAACGGCGCGACGCACGTGCCGGCGAGGAGATGCCGTTTGCAACACACGGCGGACTGGCCGTGCGGCATCACTTTCCGCTCGATGGTGAGTATGTTTTTGCCGTGCGGTTGAAACGCAACGAGACAGTCGAGACTATCGACGGCATTGCCGAGGACGAGCATCAGATCGAGCTTCGTATCGATCATGCGCTGGTCGAACGGTTTCCGATCGGCGGGCGATACCCCGGGCCCGATCCCGGGCAACTAATTGCCGTTCCGGAAGACGACCTCGCGGGTCAGCGCTTGCACGAGTACCGGATGACTGCGGACCACGCGTTGGAGGTGCGGTTGCCAGTCGAGGCGGGGACCAGGCTAGTTTCGGTCGCGTTCACGGATGTAGCACCGTCGCCGCATGCCGCCGGTGGGTTACCTGGTGTCGACAAGTTTTTCGTGTCCGGTCCGTTTGATGGCGCGGTACCCGACGACACGCTGAGCCGTCGGCGCATCTTTCGTTGCCGACCGAACACCACACAACAGGAAGAGCCTTGTGCGCGCGAGATCATCGGTGGGCTGGCCCGCCGCGCTTACCGACGGCCTGTG
>DQEK01000185.1:0-5291 GCA_003533545.1 Acidobacteriota bacterium
GGCACCGCGTGGGGGATCGGGGCGGGCCAACAAAACCGCGTTGAATCCGGTCAAATAGCAGCCGCCAAAGCGGACGGAAGAGCCACCGGTGGAGCATGCGCGAGCGACGCGTTTTACCCATTCCCCGATGGGGTAGAAGCCGCAGCAGCAGCAGGGGTTACTGTCGTAATCCAGCCGGGCGGCGCAATGCGCGACGACGACGTCATATCTCGTGCGAATGAACTCGACTTATCGATGATCTTTACCGGTGAACGTCACTTTCGGCACTAGTCGGCACCTAGCCTGCTGTGCGTGACAGCGATACTGCTCGACGGGCAAGCCTTGGCCGACAAAGTCAAAAACGAGATCGCCAGACAGATAGAACATTTATCGGTCACCCCCGGGCTCGGCACCATCCTCGTCGGAGATGATCCGGCATCACACAGTTATGTTGGGGCAAAAATCCGTGACTGCGAAGAAGTTGGCATCACTTCGATTCACGAACACCTTCCCGCAGACATAGACCAGGAAGCACTCGTAGCGGTTATCGAACGTTTCAATTCCGATCCTCAAGTCCATGCCTACATTGTCCAACTCCCCCTCCCACCGCAGCTAGACGAAGAAGCTGCGCTGAGGGCCATTCATCCCGACAAAGACGCCGACGGCCTCCACCCCATCAACCTTGGTCGCCTCGTCATGGGTGTCGACGGCCCCGTACCGTGCACACCACGGGGCATTCAAATGATGCTTGAAACCTACGACGTCCCAGTTGAAGGCCGGCACGTATGTGTGATCGGTCGAGGTCTGACTATCGGTCGGCCGATGGCTCTTTTGATGGCCCTCAAACGAAGCACTGCGAACGCTGCGGTAACGGTTGTCCACACTGGCGTTGCCGACTTGGGAAAATACACGCGTCAGGCAGACGTCATCATCGCTGCTGCAGGCGTGCCCAACCTAGTAACACCTGACATGGTTAAACCGGGTGCCGCGGTCATCGGGGGCGGCTTGACTCGCGAAGGCAAGCGCATCCTTTCTGACGTCGATGAATCTGTCGGCGAAGTCGCGGGCTGGGTCACTCCACGGCTGGGAGGCGTAGGGCCAATGACTCGAGCCATGTTGCTGAAAAACACCGTCGACGCGGCCATAGCGAACACCAAATAGAAGTTTGGGGTTCTGAAACCGGTCCAATGTCAGGACTCGCGAACAGCGCCTCGTCACCATCGGGGGTAGGTGTGCGAGAAAAGATGTTCGAGAACTATGTGTTTAGGAACGTACAGCGGGCCTTTGGTGCGCTAGAACGGCAGCCGAACATTCGACCTCCCCGGAAGGACCCAAGGTGAAGGATCCCGTTCGAGTTGCCGTTACGGGAGCAGCCGGCCAAATCGGTTACTCCCTACTCTTTCGTATCGCGTCGGGAAGCATGCTTGGCGCGGATCAGCCCATCATCTTGCAGATGCTTGAAATCGAACCGGCACTCGGCGCGCTTGCTGGTGTCAAAATGGAACTCGATGATTGCGCGTTCCCCCTTCTGGCTGGCACGTTAGAAACGGCGGACCCTAACGAAGCCTTCAACGGTGCCGACTACGCGCTCCTCGTGGGCTCTATGCCCCGCAAAGCAGGCATGGAACGCAGCGACCTTCTCGCAGCAAACGGTGGGATTTTCACCGGCCAAGGGAAAGCTCTCAGTGCAAGCGCAAACGACTCGGTCAAAGTGTTGGTAGTTGGAAACCCTGCCAATACCAACTGTCTTATCGCTATGCGCAACGCTGCGAATATTCCTGACAGCCAGTTCACCGCGATGACACGGCTCGATCACAATCGGGCAATCGCCCAACTCGCTCACAAAACCGCCGTGTCGGTGAATGACATCACCCACATGACCATTTGGGGGAACCACTCAGCGACCCAGTATCCGGATTTGTTCCATGCCGAAGTCAACGGGCAAAACGCTGCGATGCTGGTGAACGACCAGCAATGGCTCGAAACTGAATTCATTCCCACTGTCCAACAACGCGGAGCAGCGATCATTGATGCTCGGGGAGCGAGTTCAGCAGCTTCGGCTGCTTCTGCTGCAGTGAATCACATGCGCGACTGGGCGTCAGGAACGCCCGAAGATGACTGGGTGTCGATGGCTATCGCCTCCACCGGTGACTATGGAGCCCCCGACGGCATCATCACTTCGTTCCCGTGTACCACTAGCGAAGGCTCGTACAGCGTCGTCACCGGCCTAGACATAGACGACTTCAGCAGTACCAGGATTGAGACCTCCTGGGCAGAACTCGTTGAGGAGCGCGACACGGTGGCGGGCATGGGCCTGCTCGGATAAACACAACGAGCTTAGGCTGCGGCCCGAGTGCGCCTAAGTAGAGGATCTGCTGCAGCCAACAACTTGTCAGCGACCGACATGACCCGTCCCGCTACACCAGGGGTTTCGCTGTCTATCAGGTTGCCCATGACTCGCAGAGTGATTTGAGCAATTGTTTCCGTGCCGACGGCTAGGCGCAGACCACCTCGAAGAATTGCTTGATGGCCGATCAAGAACGAAAACCGTCGTCCCGTACGTAAGAATCCATCAAACCGTTCACCCACCTGCAGGTCATAGGTCTCTGCAGCAGTGCCCGGATCTGCGTTAAACAGATCCGCGATCAGCATTCCCGTCTCGAGCCCGTAGTCAATTCCCTCACCGTTCATAGGGTTGATCAACCCGGCGGCGTCACCTACGGCCACCCAACCAGGCCCATGGCGCCTTTGCGCGCTCATCGGTAAACGCCACGCCCGCGGGCGCTCCAGGTACGGGCCCAGACCCCATGTGTCGCGCATCTGTTCCCGGTAGGCGTCGCACAACTTGTTCAGGTTCAGCGACTTAAAGCCCCTCATAGTGCTTAACGCACCGCACCCAATGTTGACTGTGCCATCTCCAGCTGGGAACAGCCACCCATACCCCGGGATCGCAACATCGTTCCCATCGCGGAGCGTGAGGCAGGCCTCGATGTGCGCGTCGCTATGTCTCGGAGTTTCAGCGTAGGTTCTGATCGCCAGCCCGTACGGTTGGTGAGGGTCTCGTTCAGCGCCAAGCCTGCGGGCTGCTGCTCCCTGCGCCCCAGCAGCGAGCACCACCAGATCAGCGGTCCAACGTCCATGGGGGGTTTCGATCCCTACACAACGACCCTGGTCGTCGATTAAGGGAAGAACCTCGGTGTCATAGATCGTTTCGGCCCCCGCTTCAGATGCGGCGTCCATCAAAGCGGTATCCAACTGTCGCCGCGGCCACACTGCTCCGTAGTGAGGAAAACGGGAAGTCTTCGGCCAATCCAATTCCCGTACTTGCTTCCCGGCGATCATCCTCAAGCCTTGAATCCGATGAGCTGTCCCAAGATCTATTCGCAACTCCTGTAACGCCCCTACAGCCCTAGGAGTGAGTCCATCTCCACACACTTTGTCGCGGCCGTATTTGCCCTTTTCAAAGACGGAAACCTCGATGCCGTGACGTGCCGCCGTAATCGCCGTCGCGGCACCTGCCGGACCTCCCCCAATCACAATGATGTCTCGATGGGTCATGAAAACCGCCTACATGCATCAACGTTAGATTCCGTTGTCGAATCGCCCTCACCCCGGTGGCGGCGACCCCACCACGAAGCTGCCCCAAGGAACGCCATCTCAAAACCGAACTCCCAAGCTCGGCTCAAAAGAGCGAACGCAGCGGCATCGGCTATACCAAAACGGTCAACTAACACTGCAGCCATCACCCCTTCACGGACACCGAGCCCCGCGGGAGTAATCCCAATCATCCCAGCGATCACCGCCGCGTAGGCCGCCCCCACCACCAGAGACACGTCATCGGAACTGAGGTCAAGAAACGCGGCAGCTAAGGCGACGGTTCCGATGGCACGAACCGCGACGCTTGCACCTAATAGTGCGACGCCATGAACTAGAAGCCGTCGATCCGGTGTGGGTATCGCGAACTTGTCGATTCGGGAGACCCGGGTTCCTATTACGGGAATTATCCAGGGCGCGGCCACCAACCCCAAACCTGCTAACAGACCCGCAACCAACCGCGTTATGTCGGGGACAACCGTGGAAGGTATGAAAAGAACACAGATGACAACAGCCCAGGTGAAGAGAACGAAGGTTTCAATCGCGATCGAAACGGCCGTTAACGAACGCGGTATCCCTTCCTTTGTAGCTAGCTGAAGCCTTGACGCCACTGCCACCAAGCCCGTCGGTAGATAGCGGGCAGTTTGAGCTAAACACCAGAGACGAACTGCCCGTCCGGCCGCGAGAACGTGACCGTAAGAGGCGACGAGACGCCGCCAACCCAGAGGAAGCAACAAATTAGCGGCGGTGACAGCAACCGCGGAATTGATGAGCCAAAAAAAATCGAATTCGAGATTTAAGTCTCGAACTTCGTTCCGATGTCGACTCCCTAGACGAAAAATGACGGCGATCGTGGCGATAACCACCATCCACTGGATCGCGGTTTTTGCTGCTCGCCGCCATCCTTTCTTCACCAAACTGAGGCTACTGCCCCCTGTGAGGCTGCACGAGTCAGGCAAACTAGCCGTGTGAATAACCATGGAAACCCCCGAGTTGTGCTCTGCACACCTGGTTTCCCAACTTCGGTAGATGACTCAGACAAGCCTTTTCTGCTGGATCATGCTGTCGCGTTATCAAACGCCGGTATAGAGGTCACCGTCGTCTGTCCAGCGACTCCCGATTCACAAGCACACCCCAACGTCTCTGGGCTGAGAGTGGTTCGGGTGCGTTACGCCCCCCGACGCCTTCAGACATTGGCTTCCACGGGCGCTATGTACCGCGAAGCACGCGGACTAAAGGCCTTGTTGGTGGTGCCGATGCTGATTTCGATGACCTTTGCGATGATCCGTCAAATGCGCTCAAGACCCGCTGTCGCTTACGGACACTGGTGGATCCCAGGGGGCCTCGTCGCGGTGCTCGCCGCACGATGCACCCGTCAACGGAGCGTCGTGCATCTTCACGGATCCGATGTCGTGATCGCACAAAATCGAATCCTTGCGTGGCTCGCTCGCCTGGTCCTGCGTCATGCCGACGTTCGTTTGGCAGTAAGCGGATCCTTAGCTGAGTGGGGTCGGTCAGTATCGCAACGCGAAGTTGGGGTGCTGGCGATGCCATTAGATGAGAACCGGTTGCCGGCACCGTCACCGGTGCCTGAGCATGGCTTCGTTTTGGGGGTGGGTCGATTAGTCCCAGAAAAGGGGTTCGATGTCCTCATCGAAGCCGTCGGCCTTCTTGACAAACAGCAACGACCGGCATTGGCGATTGTTGGTGCCGGCCCT
>DQEK01000185.1:5672-10179 GCA_003533545.1 Acidobacteriota bacterium
GGAGCGGTTTCGCCTCGCGAAATGGGAAATTGGTACCGGCGAGCGCGAATTGTGGCCGTGCCAAGCAGACGGGAAGGCTTCGGGCTTGTCGGAGTGGAGGCATTAGCTGCGGGCCGAGCGGTAGTTGCAACCACAGTCGGCGCGTTACCGGATTTTGTTGACCACGGAGTTTCAGGTTTGCTCGTCGAACCCAATGACGCCGAAGCATTCGCGCACGCACTCAACCTGATTGACCCCGAGTGGGGTTCGCGAGGTCCGTCGCGTGTGGTTGGCCTAGGAAGCGAGGCCCACGGGGCGTATGTGCGACGACTATGTGAAGATTTACAGAACTGATCGGTCCGACGGTGTATCGACGAGGTTTGGGCCGTAGATTTGATCCCGATATAGAGCGAGCTTTGTCGTGCACTTCGCGCGATGATGTTGCTGTAACTTGGACTTCGCCGGCGATATGGTTCGGTGTGGGGATCGATAGTGGCAATCTACGTAGATGATCAAGAACTTGTAGCGGCTCATAGAGCTGGCGACAGCGACGCTTTCGATGAACTCGTCAGCGAACACAAGGGCCTTTTGTTTGCTCACGCTCGACGCAAGCTCTACTCCGTTGAGGCTGCTGAAGACGCAGTGCAAGAAACCTTGATTCGCGCGTATAAAGCGTTACCGCGCTTTAATGGCGAATACCGACTAGGGCCGTGGCTTCACCGAATCATGTCCAACGTTTGCGTCGACGAAGCTAACCGCCGACGTCGCGACGGTGAGAAGACCGCAAAGATCGCATCGCAACCATCGACGCGAGTTGACGCCCCTGGTGTTGAAGAAGAGTTAGGCCTTGACTTCGACGACACTCGCATTAATTCGGCGCTTGATGAACTGCCCGACTCCTACCGTGAGGCGTTGGAGCTTCGGTTCGTCGACCAACTCGACTACGACCAGGTTGCTTCTATAGCAGGTGTCACCGAACAAAATATTCGTGCCCGAGTGTCACGCGCCCGCGCCTCTATGAGAATCGCCCTAAAGGGTGTTGCCTCGCTACCTGTCGTGTTGTTCGGAATGCTTCGACGCGGCGAAAAGGCTGCAGCGGCGGCCACGTCGACTACTGGCGCAGCGGTGGCTGGATCTAGCGCGACAAGTACCGCTGTGATGACCCAGGTTGCCCCGACCTTGCCCACTCTGGCTGAAGCTGCCTCTACAGCCGCGCACGCCGCCCCCATAGCTGTTCCGGTCATAGCAAAGGCTGCTGTTGGCATAGGCATTGCTGCAGCGGTGCTCGCCCCAACCGGCGACAGCGCGCTACATCACGCCGTCGAAACCGTCGCCGGGGACGACGTCGTGTTAGTACATAGCGACGAAAAAGTTGATCAACAGGCAACGTCGCAAAGCGTTGGTGATGCCCTGACAGACAGCAATGGTCCTGCTGTGAACGCTGGAATTTCCGCTAGCGGGTCCGGTGAGGTTGATGGTTCGGCTTCTTCCAACACAGGGGGAATGCCAGCAGGCGATGTGGAGATGTCGAGCTCGGAACTTACCGTTGTTACGGCTGGGGCTGGCAGATCACGGCTGGAAGGCATAGTGACCCTTCGCTGGGATGGGGAGGAAGTTTCGGGTGAACTTGGAGCAGCGAGCCAGCTTCGAATAGTGAGTGGTCTAGACGATTCAGGCGGTCGTCAACGGCTCGATGGTCTGCTGGTGTTACAGCTTCCAGGGTCGGCACAACCTTTGGAAATTCGAATTGCGGGTTTCGCAGCGTCGGACGACGAAGCCACTAGTTTTTCGGGTGTATACCGTTTGAATTCGCCAATCGAGAGTTTGACTCACACCGAAGGCAAAACTGAAGGCCAATTGCGGTGGCCCAGCCAAGAATCGGGTGGCTCGCTGGAGTTGATTCTCCGCCGGTGACCCCGGTATGGCGGTTCTTCGCCAAGATCACGCCCTTATTACTGGTTCTCACCCTCGCTGGAACGGTCCCGGCGTCGGCCGAGACCTCCGGGTTAGCTCCGGGACCGGTCTCTCCTAGCCAATGGCCTCGCCCCTTCGATCAGGGACCGACTTTGGAAGGTTGGCCGAACGCGTTACGAATCTGGGGTCCTGACCGCTATCAGACAAGTTTGGCGACGGCGTTGACGATGAGAGGCCTCGGAGACTTCCCATTCAACTCACCGAACCCCTCCCCAGAGGGAACAAATCTACTGGAGCGGCCTGGCCCTTGGTGGGGCTTACAGACCTGTCCTCGGTCAATCATTGTTGTCGCAGGAGATTCACCGGCTGACGCGTTGGCGGCGACCGCGCTCTCTGACCCAACCGATGCATCAACAGAGCCCTATCTTCGACGGTCCGCGGCCGCCGATCCTCTATTTGATCCGATCGGTGGTTACAACCGTGTGGACACCCACGCAGCAGCCGTCTTGTTGACCCGGTCAACGCGAGACGGTGCTTTCGGTCTGTCCACTTCTGTTCGGATAGCCGCCAAGGACTTCCGCTCAGGGGGCTGTTCCACAGCCAGGCAGGCGATTATCGTCGGAGGAACCGCAGCGGTTCCGGCCGCGGTTGACGAAGAACTCGTCGCGCTCGGCTTCTCTGAAGTTTTCCGGGTTGAAGGTCTCAACCGGTACCAAACCGCAGCCAAAGTCGCCATCGCGTTGGGCACAGCTTCAATTCCCGAAGCCGGAAAGTCATGTGTTGATGTAAGCGCCCGTAATCGCCCGACAGAAATGGGGTTTTACGCTAACTCGGTGATCGAATGGCGGGCGTCCGCTGATTTGTGCACGTTGCTAGGTAACACAGTGGTGCTGACCGATGGCATCATCGGCGCCGACGCTTTGGCAGCGGGCTGGTGGACGAGTTTTTGGCAGGTACCGGTCCTGCTTCACAACGGCCGTGAAAATCTGCCGATTGCCACCCGCCAAGCTCTACAAAGTATTGGAATCGAGAACCTTGTGGTGCTTGGCGGCACAGAACGCATTTCGTCTCAAATAGCCGAAGAAGCAGGTGAGCTAGCAGGAGCCAAAGTCTGGCGAATCGCTGGACCGGACCGGTACAGCACCAGCATTCAGATGGCCAAGACCCTCGGGGGTTGGTGGCCGACCGGCCGGGCCGTTGATGCCGCCGCTTCGATGCTGTGCATCGTGGCATCTGACCCGTCAGGGTTACGGGCGTTGGGTTGGCCGGACGCTCTGAGCGCAGGCCCATGGTGTGGAGCCGCTGGTGGTAACGCGAGCAACCCACGTCCGCCCGAGCGAGCCCTGTACCCGATTAACGGGCAATGGCCTGCCGTAACGTCCACTCCCTCGCGATCGGCGCGCAGTTCAGTGCCGATCATTCTTGTCCCCTCAGGCGCCGAAAAACTTCCCACACAGACAGCCCAGTTTTTAGACGAGGTGTTCCCGCCGACCGATTTGTGGTGTTCAACGGAATCGGTGATATCTGGATGCGCAACTCCCGGATTTGCGGTCATTTTCGGCGGTAGTTCGGCCATAACCGATGTTGTGGTCGGTCAAATTTCTTCAGCAGTAGGGGGATTGGTTACTCCGCTCGCACCAGCCGGCCCGACGCCCCCCAACCAAACGTTCGCCACGAAGTTATCTATGGCCCCGGTGTATCACCAGGTTGGCGAAGGTGACGTGGCTTTGTGTTCTCAACGAGGAGAACTCCGAGAAACACGATGGCTAGCAGCGGGTATTGATGAATCCCCACGAGTGATCTGGAATGCGGATTTGCTTCAAAACGGCTGGTATCTAGTCGACTCCGACGGCACTAAGCGCTCGCCGGGGATAGCGACCAACGGGTGTGTCCGCATCGACTCGACTCAAGGGTCCAGCCAATGGGTTCGCTCTATCGGCCCCTACGGTCGCGCATCGACAGAAACTCGAGTGAAAACCTCAGCAAATCGCTGGACATACCTAGACGGTGCTGTTGAGGCGAGTTCGCCCCAGATTTTCAGTGGTATTGATTCGGGCGTGGATCCCGCATCGGGTGGCGAAACCGTTTTACGCCTGAACTCCGGGACGTCCTTTACCCAGGTAATACGCGGCGGTGAAACAACCCCGATTGTGGCAGCGACGCTATCTCTCACCGTGCAACGCGGTGTCAACGGGGCGGTTATCGCCCCGGACAGGTTCGTGGCGCAATGGACCATCGAAACACATCAAGGCAGTGTGACAGGATCGGCCAGCGGCGAAGCGGTGTTCAACAACGGTATTTGGGCAATGAGAGGCCCCACGTCGCTCATCAGTGGTACATGGGCAGGCGCGAGTGCCCGTGGCGGTTTCAGAGCCGATCTTGCTACCGGTCGCTCCGGTAGTCAAGATGACAGTGTTGTTTGGCAAATAGACGGACTAGCCACCAATTGAACTGGACTTTTGGTATTGATTTATTTGATGCAAATAGCGGTTGATTTAGGTCCGTAGATTCCGTATTCTATTTTTCCGGCCGGGTGTCACGTTTTGTGGTGCCGCGCGGTTAGTACTGTTAATGGTGTGCGTCTCCTTGTGGGTCGCATGTTCCCATGTACCGA
>DQEK01000234.1:0-3846 GCA_003533545.1 Acidobacteriota bacterium
TTTCGAGACGCAGCTGGACGCATACGTTGAGGTGCAGGAAGCACTGGCTGCTGACAACTTTGAAGTCGCCCGAACCCAACTCGCCGAGTTTTCGAAAATCACGGACACAACCACACGGGCACTGACTGAAACAGCTCTTTCGGCACCTAACATCGAGGCCTTACGCTCAAATTTCAAACCGTTGTCGGAGTCACTGCTCGCCCAAAATTTGCCGCAGGGCTTCGCGCGCGCCTACTGCCCCATGTACGACAACGGATCCTCCTGGATACAGCGTGACGGCCCTGTTCGAAACCCATACTACGGATCCTTTATGTTGACGTGCGGTGTCGTTGATGCTGCTGCCGGTGCCCACATGGATCACACCGCACAGCACGGAGGCACCGTGTTCATGGCTCCCGACGGCTTCCACCACATCGAAGGCGTCTATCCCGAGCCCGGAGTGTTTCGTCTCTACGCCACCGACAACTATCGCGCCCCCGTCGACACCAGGGGTTGGTCTGGACGGGCTGTTACCGAAGAGGAATACGACGAAGATACGGATGAGTTTGTGGAGGTGTCTGCCGTCGCATTTCAACCGAGCCCAAACGGGACGTACCTTGAGGCTGTCGTTCCCGACTATGGCGGTTCCACTGAAGTCATCGCTAAGGTCGTGTTTCAGGAAGACTTTCCAGCTGAGCGGTTCGACTTCATCTTCGCCGAACTGTCCGCCGTAGCCGCAGATGTAGGGACAACCCCTACCAGCGTCGCTGCCAGCCTTGACGCCCCGGAAGCCGTCCCACTATCCCAGCGAATCCTTCCTGACGTTCCAGAGGACGCGCCCGCGATCGCGGCCGAAATCGTCATTCGGGATCAGCAGATCCAAGAAATGGTTGAACGTGGAGCTTTCACTGAGATCTTTATTCCAGCCCTGCAGGCAAAGGAACTCGCGCTCGCGCTTCAACAGCGGGGCTCTGACCTCTCATCCGCCCAAAACAATCGGATTCGAATCGCGGTGCGGCATTTAGTTCGGGCTGCGTATTTGTTGGACTGGTACGGTGACTTGGGTAACAAGAATGACGTTGACGACGCCTACGGCATCTTCGGTGCCTCGGTAAGCGAAATCAAAACTGTATACAGCGAGACCGTTGGACCCTAGCTGAAATCAGTCAGCACATCGAAAACGGGACCTTAATATGCCACGTCGCACTGGGTGGATAGTCGGACTGATCGCTGGTGTTCTTCTAGGAGGACTCGGCAGTAGCACGAGTGGGCACACTCCCATTGCCTCTCGGTTCACCTACAACGAGCATCTGTTCCCCGTCTTTGAGAGGCAATGCGGCAGCTGCCACATCGATGGTGGGGTGGCACCAATGTCGCTGCTCACTTACCAAGAGGCGTTTCCATGGACGCAGTCGATACGCGAGGAAGTACTGGGGCTCCGAATGCCCCCTTGGAAGGCTGAGGATGGATTTGGCGAGTTTTTGAATGGTCATGTCTTACCCGCACACGAGTTAGACATGATCCTCGAATGGTCGTCTGGCGGATACCCGCAGGGCCCGCGCGATCAAAGCCCGACGCCGCCATCCCCAAGTGAAACCTGGGCTTTGGGTGCTCCATCATTGGATCTCACGTTGTCTGAGCCTTTCTTGATTGACGCTGGCACCAGTGAAGTCATTCGATATTTCTCGGTCTCGACTGAGCTTGACATCGATCGTTGGGTTACTGGGATCGACGTCCTCCCCGGGAGCCGGGCCGTCGTACGCCACGTGTCGGTCTACATCGACGATACGGGTCAGGCGAGCGCTGCCGACGCGGCAGACCCGAGCCCGGGTTTCGATACCGGATTCGATGCGGGAAGTCCAATCGCTGTCTGGTGGCCTGGACAGGACCTCATTAAACTCGACTCGGCAGGCTATGCCCTACCTGCCGGCGCCGACCTAGTCGCTCGAGTGGTCTATAAGAAGACCTGGATCACAGAGGGACAGGCCTTCACGGATCAAACTCGGATCGGTGTCCACCTGGCCGACGAAGCTGTGGACACTATCACGCATACCGTCGTGAACTCCCCAGACCAGGTAACCACCAGAGAACTACGGTTCAGTTACACCATCAACGACAGCGTCACGCTGCTCGGTTTGCTGCCTGAGGTTGCAGTCGCAGCAAGCGAACTACAAGTCGAAGGGATCCTCCCGGATGGATCTCGAGAACCGCTCTTGCTTATCCGGGAACCGGACCCCGATTGGCCGACACGTTACTGGTTCGACTCGCCCCACGCACTACCTAGCGGGAGCGCTATTGAGGTGACCGCAACACTACGCGGCGGCGCTGACCAACAGGCAGTGCCATCCTTGTTCTCCAGCACCGCACCGGTTCGCCTGCTCGTCGACTACACAACGGGCGCTGCTGCCGCTAACTAGTGCCGAACCAGACCAGCCGGCTTGCCTTGCCGCTACTGGCGGTCGCCTGCGCCTGCTCCACGGCTCCGTCTGAGGCCCCTGCGGAAATTGATCTCGCGTTCGTCAATGCCCGTATTTGGACCGGTGACCCGGCTTCGCCTTGGGCTGAGGCCCTCGCGGTCAGCGATGAACGTATCGTCGCTACCGGCGCTACAAGCGCTATGGAGATACTCGCCGGTGACGCAACGATTGTCGATCTCCACGACCAGCTGGTGGTCCCTGGATTCATAGACACCTATACACAGCTATTGGGCAGCACTGCCCGTTCTACGCTTGATCTCTCGGGCATCCGAACACAACGTCAGCTCGTTGCTGTCGTCGCGGCTGCCGCCACTGAGCGCCCGGAGGGGGACTGGATCATCGGACATGACTGGGACGTTCGTCTTTGGAACGATCCGAGTTTCGAACGAGCCAGCCTCGACGCGGTGGCACCGAACCATCCGGTCTGGCTTGTTCAACGGGACGAGCAGCTAGGCATGGCGAACGCCGTAGCCCTCAGGCACGCGGGGATAAGAATTGGCACGCTCGACGCCAGGTCCACCCTCACAAGCCCCAGAACCCTGACGGGAATCCTCACCGGAGTAGCCATGCGGCAACTCGAAGCTTCACTCCCTCACTTATCTCCAGACGACCGTGACCAGCACCTGCAGCTCGCACTGCAAACGGCCGCCGCGAATGGAATCACCTCCGTACACCATATGGGCCGGTGGGCGGATATCGAGGTTTTCCTTCGGGCTATCGAGTCCCAACGACTTACCCTCCGTGTGCATGCCGCAGTGCCCTTAGACACGTGGCTGCGCCTAGACCGGGCCATAGCGGTGCAAGCATTCGGAGGGCAAGATGGACGGGGCAACAACTGGCTCCGCGTTGGTACGGTACACACCAGTCTCGATGGATCCTTGGCGGCAGGCACGGCTGCGTTCGAAGGCAATGCCTATACTGCCCAACGTGGAAACAACGCACTTCAAGTAGATCTAGAGGCCACTACCCGGAGCATTGTGGGTGCGGACGACGCTGACCTCCAAGTGTTGATCAGTGCCGTCGGCGACCGGGCGAATCATGCAGCACTTGACTTAGCCGAAGAACTGACCAGCAGGAGTGGCCTGCGCGACCGCCGGTTCCGCATTGCGCGCGCCCAGCACGTTCGCGCGACAGATCTCGTCAGATTCGCCACAGAACATGTTCTAACTAACGCGCTCCCCCACTCAATACTGCACGACGGTCGGTGGATCGAAGATCAGCTTGGATCGACACTCGCCCAAACCAGTTTTCCGCTCCGAACGTTGCTAGACGTCGGCGCCATAATCTCCTTTGGCAGTGGACGGTTAGACCTCGGTTCACCAATTGACGGCATCTACGCCGCAGTCACCAGGCGGACGCTGGACGGACTACGCCCCCAAGGTTGGATTCC
>DQEK01000234.1:4239-7240 GCA_003533545.1 Acidobacteriota bacterium
TGGGATTCGCAGAAGACCGAACGGGACGACTCACAGTAGGTGCACTCGCCGATTTTGCGGTGATCGATCGTAACTTACTGACAATGTCGCCCAACGACATTCCATCCGCGCAAGTCCAGCTTACTGTGGTGGGTGGCGCCGTCGTGTTCGACCGGGAGGGGTTGCTGACACGATCACCACTACAGAATGCTGCTCTCCCTCCATCTTCAGCGACTACAAGTACCTTACCGGACCACTCCATCGAGTTTCAGTAACTCAGCGTTAAGAAGTGCCGCACCGGCCGCACCGCGCACCGTGTTGTGCCCCATCGCAACGAACTTGAAATCTAACACCGGACAACGCCGAAGGCGTCCCACGCACACGGCCATCCCACCGCCGCGGTCGGCGTCGAGTCGAGGTTGCGGCCGATCCTCTTCTTCCAGATACAACACCGGGCGAGGAGGCGAACTTGGCAACCCCGCCACTTCTGGTCCTGCCGAAAATTCCTGAAACGCAGCCACCAAGTCCTCTGGTCGTGGATCCTGCTCGACTGATACCGAGACGAGTTCCGTATGGCCATTGAGGACCGGCACCCGGGTCGTACTGGCGCTCACGACTACCTCGTGTGGCTGGATCCCGTCCTCCCTCAAGAGACCAAAAATCTTCTTGGTTTCAGTCTCCATCTTGATCTCTTCCCCGTGCACGACTGGCACAACATTACCAAGGATGTCGAGTGACGGCACCCCCGGATAGCCTCCACCGGAAATGGCCTGCAACGTGGACACAATTACATCGTGAAGACCAAACGGTCGCAACGGTGCGAGTGCCAGAGCCAGCACAATCGTTGAACAGTTTGGATTTGTAACTATGCACCCCGACCATCCATTCGAGACCCGTTGGCCAGTCAATAGCTCTAAATGATCTCGATTGATCTCCGGTATAACCAGCGGCACCAGCGGATCCATTCGATGATTCTTGGCGTTACTTACTACGACGTGTCCTGCTTCGGCGAACTCCACCTCCACCTCGCCCGCCACCGAGGCCGCCAGGCCCGAAAACACCAATTCTGGCGCACGCCCCGGGGTCGCTCGCTCCAACGTCATATCGGCGACTCGGTCCGGACGCGCCACCGGTAACCGCCACCCAGTTGCGTCGCGGTATTGCTTTGCGGCCGACTTCTCGCTCGCCCCGATCCAGCCAACTCTGAACCACGGATGGTCCTCAAGCTGCGCAATGAACTCCTGCCCCACCGTGCCGGTAGCTCCAAGAATTCCAACGTCGATCTTCCCACTCATGCAACGTACCCCTTCGTCCACTCCTCGCCTGCTTTACATTGTTGCCGCATCATTTCGAGGCTCCGGAAAAAACTCCTGATGCACCGCCAAGACCGCGTCGTCCAAGCAGTCGGCCGAAATCACGCAAGCGACCTTCATTTCGGACGAACTAATACAGTCAATATTGATCCCCTCTCGCGCAAGAATGGAGAACATGCGCGCGGCAAGGCCCGGAGTCGAAGCCAACCGAGACCCAACGATGGAGATCTTCGCGACATCGCTCTCAACCACACAACAGCTCGCGACGCCCGCTTCTTCCCAAGTCTTCCCAAGCTCCCTCACTCCATCGAGAAACTCCAAGTCCAAGATAAACGTAATTCGTCCACGGTCCTGGCTACTCGCGCTCTGAATAATTAGGCGGATGTTGATTCCTGCCTGCGCCAGGTCCTGAAACACCCGCGCCGCGATTCCCGGCTCATCAGGCACCTCGCGTAACGTCACCTTCGCGATCTTCGAGTCGCTAGTCACGCTCACGACCTCGGCTCGCTCCATAACTTCCGTGCCTCCTCGAATCCATGTGCCGTCTCGAGAATGAAAACTACTACGTACATGAATCGGAACATCACACTCCATACAGAGTTCGGCGGCTCGTGGATGGATCACTTTCGCGCCACTCGAGGCCATTTCGATCGCCTCTTCGTAGCTTATTTCTCTCCAGAGTTTCGCACTGGGCACCTGCGACGGATCTGCCGAGAAAACCCCGTCAACATCCGTATAGATTTCACAAGCGTCGGCACCCAGCGCCGCCGCAAGCGCGGCACCCGTAATATCGCTTCCACCTCGGCCCAATGTGGTGATGTCGTTTGTGTCATTGACCCCCTGAAATCCCGTAACGACGACGACCTTTCCCGCGTCAAGCTCTGCATGGATGCGACCGGTGTCTATACTGCGAATACGCGCGACGTTAAACACGCCGTCAGTTCGAATTCCGCACTGCAGCGCCGTTAACGAGATCGCCGCAATGCCGCGTTGCTGCAACGCCAACCCAAGCAGCGAGACGGTCACCTGCTCGCCGGTCGACAACAGTAAATCCATCTCTCTACCAGCGGGGCGCTCCGAAACCTGCCTGGCCAGTGCCACCAGTTCATCTGTCGCGCCGCCCATCGCGGACAGCACGACGACCAACCGCGGCGTATCAAGGAGGTTCTGTTCAATCCGTTCGGCTATCGCCAGAATTCGGTCAGCCGTCGCCACCGAAGTACCGCCATACTTCTGCACGACGACCGGCGCCCCGGGTCTACTCTCAGTCATCTGACGTCGTCCGCTGGGCCGCCGCCCCCCCTATGACGCCGGGTGCCATTTCAGGACCAATCTGCATCTCCAATTGATGTAAGAACAATCCGACGTCCGTCACGATACCGGCCGTCTGCGACGAACCGCGGTCGCCGAGTTTGGTCACCACAGACGGATTGATGTCTACGCACACAACTCGCACCCAGGCGGGCAACATGTTACCCACGCCAATGCTGTGCAACATGGTGGATAACATCAGCACGAGACCAGCATCCTTCAGAATCGCAGCGTACTGCTCCTGCGCCTCGACCATATCCATGACGGTGTCGGGCAGCGGTCCGTCGTCCCGAATGCTGCCAGCGAGAACATAGGGAACGTTCTGGTCAATAACGTCATACATCAACCCAGACTGCAGGACCCTTTCCCGGACTGCTTCCTGCAATCCACCAACACGA
>DQEK01000084.1 GCA_003533545.1 Acidobacteriota bacterium
AAGCCACGGCGGACTCGTGGGAGGAGACAACACGCTGCCGATCGACGTCTTGCCAGCGGTGGCTGACGCCGTGGGCGGCCAGATGCCCGTTCTCGTCGACGGTAGCTTCAGGCGTGGCACCGACGTGCTCAAGGGCCTAGCCCTAGGTGCGACCGCCGTAATGGTCGCGCGGCCACCGATGTGGGGTCTCGCCGCCTACGGCACGGAAGGGGTTCAAGCCGTGGTTGAAATTCTGCAGACAGAGCTGGCCAGAAACATGGCGGCCTCGGGCCGCCCCACGATTGCCATGATCGATCGCGAGCTGGTCCGTTTCGACAAATGGTAGGACGACATTCCGCTCTCATTGTCACCCTCCTGCTCGGCACCCTCGCCCTCGGTGCCCAGGACCGATCCGGCGCCATGGTCGAATGGCGCTACGTCGGTGCGTCACAGGGCGCATCGAAGTACTCGCCGGTAGCCGACATCGATCGGTCCAACGTGGACCAAATCGAAGTCGCCTGGACCTGGGAGCCGAACGAACTACCGAATCAAGAGTTCAACACCCGCCCGGGCAGCTTCGAAGCCACCGCGCTCATGATCGAAAACGTGGTCTACGTAGCTACGATGTATACGCGCATCGTGGCCCTTGACGCCGAGACCGGCGAAGAGCTGTGGGCGTTCGATCCCGAGGCGTACCGCACCGGCCCGCGCGGCGCTGGTCCAGGTGGTTTTAAGCACCGGGGAGTGGCCGTCTGGGGAACCGGCGACGACATGCGAGTGTTCATCAATAGCCGCGATCGTCTGCACGCGGTCCGGGCTACAAATGGCGAGGCAATTCGGTCGTTCGGTGAGAACGGGCACGTCACGCTAACCGAGGACTTCCCCAACCCGGTGACCCGCGACGAATTTGACCAGACCTCGCCCCCCGTCATCTTCGACGACCTCGTCATCGTAGGCAGTCGGGTACCGGACCGCGTCCAACACCGGTTCGACACGCCTGGTTCGGTACAGGCCTTCGACGTACACACCGGCGAGCGGCGGTGGGTGTTCTACACGGTTCCGCAGTCGAACGACGCGTTTGGCGCCGACACCTGGCAGGACGGTTCGTGGCGGTTTACCGGCCACGCCAACGTGTGGGGCCTGATGTCGCTCGACGAGGAACGAGGCCTCCTTTATGTCCCGACCAGCACTCCCAGTAGCGACTTTTGGGGCGGTCGGCGGCTGGGCGCCAATCTGTTCGCTGAATCACTGCTCTGTCTTGACGCCCGCACGGGTGAACGAGAGTGGCATTTCCAGACGGTGCACCACGGCCTCTGGGATTACGACCTCACCTCAGCACCAAACCTGCTGACACTTGAAGTTGACGGACGCTCAATCGAGGCGGTCGCCGAGGTGTCGAAGCAGGGCTTCACCTATGTGTTCGACCGGGTCACCGGCGAACCGGTATGGCCCATCGAGGAACGACCGGTGGACACCGAAACAGACGTTCCGGGCGAAGTGGCTTACCCAACCCAGCCGTTCCCGACAAAACCACCGCCATTCGCCGGGCAGGGAGTGTCACTCGAGGATGCCAACGACCTCACTCCAGAAGTGCACCGTCTCGCGCTTGAGGAACTCAACACATATCGGCTGGGACCGCTTTTCACTCCACCCAGCTTGCGCGGAACCCTGCAACGACCGCGTGTGGACGGTGGTGCTAACTGGGGCGGAGCGGCACACGACCCGGAAACGAACCGGCTCTACGTTCGAACTTCTGAAGGCACATCACCAAATCAGGTCTGCGCGATCGATCCGAGCGTGCAGGACGTGGACGTCCCCTACACGAACAATTGCGCGCGCGGCGGGTCGGCTGGGATCTTCGCAGGGTTGAACGGCTACGTGCCGGCGGAACGCAGCCGACTGGGACCGATACCGCTGACGAAACCGCCTTACGCTCGCCTGGTCGCCATCGACCTCAACGTCGGAGACATCGCTTGGAGCGTGCCGTTCGGCGAAGGCAGCCGCGTCGTGCGCAGTCACCCCCTGCTGCGCGACGCCGACCTCCCCGAGCGGCTCGGGACCCCGGGCGCGAACGGCCCGATGGTGACCGGAGGCGGCCTCGTGTTCCTGGGTGGGGGTGACCCGTACCTGTACGCGTTCGACGTGGACACCGGTGAGGAAATCTCACGGATGCCCACCGAATTTAGGACGAGCGGCAACCCAATGAGCTATCGGTCACGTGCCGGCAAGCAATTCATCCTCATCGCAACCGGCGCCGGACCTGATGCCAAACTCGTGGCCTTCGCGCTACCGGACTAGTGTGACTTTCAGGCATGCTCTCGCCATCGTTGTGTGTCTCGCGTGGACGACGCCTGCGAATTCCGCTCAGGACCAGCCCGGGACTGAGCCCTATCAGCGGGTATGCCAAGCCTGCCACGGAGAATTGGGCAAAGGCGATATTGCGCCCCCGCTCGTCCCCGGCAGGTTCGATCCCGACTACGTCCTAGCGGTGGTGCGAGAAGGATTCGGGCAGATGCCCCCGATCTCGACCCGGGAGCTGACGGATGACGAAGTGCGAGCGATAGTGTCCTACCTAGCGTCATTGACGCCAGAAAAGCCACCGGTTGCAAGCACCGAGACGATCCGGTAACCCGATTCGCTCCAAATTCGCTACTGCGCCGACCCGTTGCCGCGAAAAGCGTGTAGTTCATGTCACGCCGTAGCTGCCAGCAACTAGGCCAAACTATCATGCCGCTGATCGTCCACATGGGAGGTCTCACCACATGCTGAACCGCCGCACATTGTTGTCGACTCTGACGACGGTGGCCCTTGCAGTTTGGGCTACGGGCGTTGTCTTCGTGCAGCAAGACCCCGAACTGGCTACAACCGTCGACGACGGGTTCACCATCGCCACAGTGGGCGATCTCATCTACGCGCACGACCTCAGCCACATGATGACCGACCCGTCGTTCGCCGCTGTGGTCAAACTGCTGCGCGATGCCGACGTCGCGACCGGCAATCTCGAAGGAATCATCGTCGACGGCCGGAATTTCACCGGCGCGCGCATGGGTGGTCACGGGGCCGAACCGGGAGCCGCCGACAGCATCCGCGACATGGGCTTCGACCTCGTCGCGCGGCCGAACAACCATGGGAACGACTTCGGACCCGAGGGCGTGACGGAAACGAGCGCCCACCTTGATCGGGTCGGCATCCAATACGCCGGCGTGGGAAACACGTACGCCGCCGCCCGCGCGGCGCGTTTCTACACCGCCGGAGCAGGTCGGGTCGGCATGGTGGCCACCACCGCCACGGGCACGTTGCCCGCGAGACCAGCCCGCGGCGAGTGGCCAGGTGTGGGTGGATACAGCACCCTCGACGTCACCCGGTTCTTTATGATGCCCCCGGCCAGTTGGCCAGCGGTCCGCACAATCCGAGACAACTTTCCCAACGGGACCGGCTTCTATGCACGCGGCGCCAATACCGACGACCACATCCAGATTCTCGGCGAACACTTCAGGAAGGCATCCCCTGGGGCAACCGAGCCCTACTATGCCTTTGAAATGAATCAGCGGGATCTACGCGACCTGCTAGCGGCCGTCCGGGAAGGCAAAATGCGGTCTGACTTCTTGACGGTGGCTATTCACTCGCACCACTTCCGGGACACCCGTGGCGGATATCGTGGCCCCGGCATCCCCGAAGCAGAGCACCTCGACACCAACCCGAGCGTCGCCAACTATCTCGAAGACTTCGCCCACGCAGCGATCGACGCGGGCGCCGACGCGTTCCAGGGGACCGGGGTACACGTGGTGCGCGGCATCGAGATCTACGAGAATAGGCCCATCTTCTACGGACTCGGTGAGTTCGTGCGGCAACGAGACGTGGACGGCTTGGCCGGATTGGGCGAGCTGCGCCGAGACGCCTGCAATGGATGTCCGTTTCCTGCCAAGTATGAAAGTTTCATCGCGATCAGCACGTTCAGCAGTGGCCGGTTGACGGAAGTACGTCTACACCCGGTCGAACTACGCTATGCCGCGGAACGAATGGCCCACCGAGGCATTCCGCGGACCGCTCCTCCGGAAACCGCGCGTCGGATTCTCACGCGTCTCCAGACGCTATCGGCCCCGTACGGCACGGTGATCGAAATCGACGGCAACGTTGGCGTGATCACACCCTGACGTATACAAACCAAAACCTGAGTAACAAACTTAATTTGGACCCGAAACTCTGACCGGGATACCGCTGTAGCAGGAGAAAACAAAATACTGCTGTCGTTAGCCTGGGTGAAGTGCGTACTATAGGGCGAGCGTGGTTCGACGCGCCGGGGCACCCAGACCAGACCGCCGCTCCCGAAGGCGTCGGACGAAGGAGAACTCCGATGAAAACGTTTTTGCACTTAGCCGCCCTCACGGTCATCCTAGTCGCCGCTGTGACCGCCACACCCGCTTGGGCCCAGAACTCGGGCGCGCGGACACCCGATGGCCAACCTGACATCCAGGGCGTGTGGACCAATTTCGACCCAACGCCTTTCGAGGCGCCCAATGACATCGACCTTGAGCGACTGGCTCCGCTGGCCGCGTGGTTTCCTGGAAGCAACCGACCGCAGCGGGCACCGGCCGAACCGGCCCCCGATGCCCGATCGCGTGGGCCTCAGGGTCCCTGGGGTGATGGTCCCGGCGATGCGCTGCGCAACGAGCGCCGCCAGTCGATGGTGGTCGACCCGCCCAGTGGACGGGTACCCTTGCGGGATTCCGCCATCGACAGCCGAAACGCTAACCTGATTAACCTGACGGACGGCTGGTTGACCCACACCCCGTGGGAGCGATGTATTACACGGGGAATACCGGGCGGCATGTTCCCGGGTGGCTACGGCGCTGGGTATCAGATTCTGCAGATTCCGGGATACGTCGTGATTTTTTACGAGATGATCCACGAAGCGCGCATTATCCCGGTCGACGATCAGACACCGCTGTCTGAGGACATTCGCCTCTGGAACGGTAACCCGCGGGGACACTGGGAAGGCAACACCCTGATCGTCGAAACCGCCAACTACAACGACCAAGGCACCATTGGCACGAACATCGCCAGCCGCGGTGTCCGCGGCATCGAGCAAAGCGAGGCGCTGAAGATTGTCGAGCGCTTCACACGCCTTGACGCCGACACGATTAGTTACGAGGTCACGATCGAAGACCCCAAACCGTTCACGGCCCCCTGGACCGTGGCAATGCCGTTGAACCGGGATACGACTTACCAGATCTACGAGTACGCCTGCCACGAAGGCAACTACGGACTAGAGAACAGTCTCCGGGCGGGCCGCGCCGAAGACGAGTCCGCCCAGCCCTAGTCCTCCAACGTGACGTCGGAGCGCTTGGGAGAGGTGCCTCAGTTTGAGCCGGGATCGTAACGGATTTCTAGATAGGTCACGGAACCATCGATGTCGGAATACCAGTGCGGAGTGCCCGCTGGGATGATCACGACGTCACCGGCGGTCACGACACGGCTGCTGCCGTCTTCGATTTTTGCGACCCGCTCACCGTCCGCCCCGGTCGACCGCACGACCCGCCCACCGGTAACGACCGTGCCGGTACCATCCGTGACGTGATGCACCTCCCACCCGGTCGCGTGGATGATGGCATTCTGCGGCACCGTCCGGTGAATTAGATTCACGCGCGTGGTGTCGGTGCTCTCAATTCGGGCTACCACCATCGGAGCGTCGGGCGTGTCCGCTATGGCTTTCTTCAGATTCGCTTGGAGGTCGGCACCCGCGGACACCGTGCCCGGGGGCACGACGGACTGGGCTGTCCCGATCGCGAACACGAGCATGAGACCTGTCAACGTCACTAGTACCTCCTCTGAAGTCGATCAACCTGACCCCACATTCTAGCGCGGACAACCCGTGTCCCTCGGGTCGAACGATCGCGCATGGGAAACGACCAGTGGCCAGGAAGGCATGATGGTGGGCGCGTATGATACGCTGCGCGGATTGGCCTCGGCCGACGCATCACCGTGTAAACGTCTGATTTCCGAAGGGTAACGGAAGATGCCTATCTTCGAATACGAGTGCCAAGGATGCCGCCACCACTTCGAACTGCTGGTGCTGCCAAGAGACCTACCTTCCTGCCCCAAATGCCAGGGGACGGACCTCGAGAAACAGCTGTCGATCCTGTCTGTCAGTTCGGACGGCACCCGTCAACGCCACCTCGGGACCGCGCGACAGGCTGCGAAGAAGGTGCAGCGCGACAAGGCGCACGCCGAGCACGAGGCCTATCACCATCACCACCACTGACGTAACGACCGGCACCGACCGTCTGCGGGTGTAGTGCCGACGTTATGCAGGAGCGGTTAGTCTCGGGGGGAACGTACGTGTCCGGACTCGCTAGACGTCGGAGAGGTGAGCGAGCTGGCCAGTACTGTCGCCAAGTTGCTCCGTCGGGACGCCAACCTTGTCGAGCAGGCTGAGTTGGAGATTGGTTAGCGGCGTTTCGTCGACCACGCGGACATGACGGCCGCCCCGCAGCCGCCCAGCGGCACCGCCGGCCAGCAATATAGGCAAATTAACATGGAGGTGCTGGTTGCCATCGCTGATGCCACAGCCATAGAGCATCAGCATGTGGTCGAGCAACGTTCCGTCACCGTCTGGCGTCGACTGCAGCCGGTCGAGAAAATAGGCGAATTGCTCAATGTGGTGCAGATTTACTTTCGACAACTTCTCCATTTGCACCGGGTTGTTCTGATGATGCGAGAGACCGTGGTGTGGGTCGGGAATACCAAGTTCCGGGTAGGTCCGCGGACTGACCTCACGTGACATCATGAAGGTGATGACACGGGTCATGTCCGTCTGCAACGCCAGCACCTGTAAGTCAAACATAAGCTTCGCGTGCTCCGCGAACGTATCGGGAATGCCGCCAGTCGGCCGCGCCAACTCCGGAAGCTCGACGTCACTCCGAACCTCGGCGAGTTGAATCCGGCGCTCGATGTCACGAATAGCATCAAGATACTGGTCCACCTTGTTGCGGTCGCCGGCCGCCAGAGTCCCGCGGAAGCTGTCGACCTCATGCACCAGTGAATCAAGAATGCTGCGGTCTTCGCGAATGCGCTCCAGCCGCGCGTGTTGGCTCGTATCGTCCGCATCACCGAATAGACGCTCGAAGACCGCACGGGGCTGGTTCTCCATCGGCAGTGGGGTCGTGGGGTTCCGCCACGAGAGCGTGTTGGCGTAGGCGCAACTCCACCCTGCCTCACAAGCGCCGATCAACTCGTTTGGATCGAGGGACAGCTCCAGTGACGTCAGCTGGGTATCCTGCCCAATCTTGGCCGCCGCGATCTGGTCGATCGAGGTCCCACCGCGAATGTCCGGTCCTTCAGTCTTCTTCGGATGCACGCCCGTCAGAAATGCCGACGCCGCACGCACGTGGTCACCGGTACCCTCGCCAGGCAGCGGAAACATCGGCTCGCTCGCTAGCCCGCTGACGACGGTGAGCTGTTGTTGAAACGGCTTCAACGGCGCAAGCGTTTGAGGCAGCTCGACCCCGAGGCCCTCGGTGCTCGGTGTCCACTTGTCCATGATCACGCCATTCGGCACGTAACCCACGTAGAGCCGGGACACCGGTTTGGCGGCCGCGTTCGGCGCCCCTGACAAGGCCGCCAGCGCTGGCACCATGTCATCGAGCAATGGCAGCGCCAAGGTCGCACCCACACCGCGCAAAAACGTCCGACGGGGCAACGCCATCTTGGTGATGATCATGACGCGGGGCCTCTCCTCATCTGAAACGGCACGCTCCGGGCGATACCCGCAATAAGCGCCGACCAACGATAATCATCATCAGCCGATTCTCGGACGATACGACG
>DQEK01000060.1:0-7189 GCA_003533545.1 Acidobacteriota bacterium
TTCACCCCGCCATTTAGCACAGCGCCAGGGCACCGAGTGCCAGCAACGAGGATTAAACCGCCATCACGTCAAACTGCTCGTGATGAAGTAGGGCGTCCGGCCGCAAACTGATCTCCTTATCGAGCGCGCGCTCGATCTCCTTCATGATTCCGCGTTCCTCCGCCTTGAGCGCGCGAGCGACATCGGGATTGACCCGCAGCTGCACGTGATGCCCGTTAAGGTCGCCTCCGATCTTTCGCAGCTCGACTAGAATCTCGGAACAAATCGTCGACGTGGATTTCACAACCGCGCTCCCAGAACAATAGGGGCACGGGTCGGTCAACTGCCGCTCAAGACTCTGCTTAACCCTCTTACGAGTCGTAATAATGAGCCCGAACTCGGTCACCTGCACGGCCTTCGACGGAGACCGGTCCCGTCGAACCTCACGCTCGAAAGTCTGATAGACCTTCTGTCTGTTTTTTCGCTCCTCCATATCGATGAAGTCGAGCACGATGATACCGCCAAGATCGCGAAGCCGAATTTGCCGTACGATCTCCCTGGCCGCCTCGAGATTGGTCTTGACGATGGTGTCCTCGAGCCGCCCGGTGCGTTTCCCGACGTACCTACCGGTGTTTACGTCGATGGCCACCAGCGCCTCAGTCTGGTTGATGACAAGATAGCC
The DNA here is from genome assembly GCA_003533545.1 of Acidobacteriota bacterium. Lineage (GTDB taxonomy): Bacteria > Acidobacteriota > Vicinamibacteria > Vicinamibacterales > UBA8438 > DQEK01. The sequence continues at coordinate 662 of DQEK01000060.1, forward strand.
ACCCGATTTCAGCCACACCTTGCTTCGCAGAGCTTTGTCAATCTCCGCCTGAACCCCGTATTCCTCGAAAATTGGGAAATTCTTGTCGTAGTGCAGTACCCGCGAAACCAGGTCGGGCATGATCCGCTCGACCAATTTCACCGCCTTCCGATGTTCCCGCTCGTCGTCAATGCGGATCGTCAAGAAGTCGTCGGTCAGGAGATCACGCAACAACTTGGCAACGAGGCTCTCTTCTTGATGAATCACCGCCGGCGCGCGCCGGTTCTCCCCCTTTTGTTGAGTCTCGGCCCACAACTCGTGAAAATAGGTTAGATCGCTGACAATGTCTTCCTCAGGACGATCGGCGGCAGCGGTGCGAACAATTACGCCCCCTGGCATATCGTGTTCGGCACGAAAATCTCGGACGATTCGACGCAACCGGCCGCGCTGTTCTCTGGAAGCGATTTTGCGAGACACCCCGATATGGTCGACGGTCGGCATGTAAACCAGGAACCGACCTGGAATCGTTATGTGGCAGGTAATACGCGCGCCCTTGGTGCCGAGCGGCTCCTTTACTACCTGGACGACGATTTCCTGTCCTGCCGTCAGTAGCTTATCAATTGGCTGGTCGGACTGATTACGGTCACGGCCGCGACTACGACCCAATCCAGCCTTGCCTCCACCGCTCGGATCGTTGCCTGCGGGCACATCCCCTGGCGCAGTCTCGCTGTCAACGTCGGCTTCTGACGCGTCGATGCCATCCATCGACGCCACTGGATCGATGACGTCCGACACGTACAAAAATCCGTCACGCTCCAGCCCCAATTTGACGAAGGCGGCCTGCATCCCTGGCAAGACCTTCGACACTCGACCTTTATAGATGTTGCCAGCGACGCTGCGCGACTGCTCGCGTTCGACGAAGATCTCGACGACCTCGTCGTCTTCGAGGATGGCGGCCATCGTTTCGTGACCACTCGCGGAGATGATCATCTCCTTGTTCATCAATGCCACTCCAAATGCAAGAGCGTCCTCCAGACCCACCGCAGCCTGGCAGACCAGTCCTTACAAGAACACCCGACACGCCGTCGGCGTGCGCAAGCATCAAAGGTAGGACTGGCTCCCAAGAATTACCCATCGGCGGTCTCGACCACTCTCGTGCCGATCACGCAGCGCCCGCTTCCGGGACCCCGTGACGGCGTGTATACGTGGCCGGCCTGGAACGCACTTCCTGGCAGACCACATGCCTCAGTTCGTGAACCTACGCATCCTCACATTGAGAACGAGTCCAAATGCCGCCAATGTGGCGATGACGGACGAACCGCCATAGCTCATCAGCGGCAACGTGAGTCCCTTAACCGGCGCGAGCCCGGCAGACATAGCGATGTTGTAGACCACCTGGAACGCAAACCCAGACATGATCCCAACCACGAGTAAGGTCCCTAGGCGATCCTTGGCCAACCGGGCCGCGTCGAGCCCACGTAGGATAACGAACAGGTAGAGCCCGAGCGTGACCACCACGCCCAGGAAACCTTGTTCCTCTGCAAGCACCGAGAAGATGAAGTCATTATGCGCCACCGGAAGGAAGTTGTATTGGCTCTGGGTACCTTCCAGAAACCCCTTTCCACCAGCCCCGCCAGACCCTACGGTAATCCGGGCTTGGATCTGCTGATAGCCTGCGCCCAGTGCATCCCGTTCCGGGTCCAGAAAGCTGTAGACGCGCTGCCGCTGAAAATCTTCCAATCCGTAGGTCCATGCTACCGGCGCCATCAAAATCACCAACGCCACGAGGACCGCCACATACCGGAGACGCAACCCCGCAAACACGAGGACCCCGAAGCAAACCGGCAACAGGGTGACTGCTGTCCCGAGGTCGGGTTGCCAGAAAATCAGCAGAAAGGGCACCCCGACAATGAACATTGTCATCACCCATCCAATCGGTGTCTGGAGACCGCGGCGGCGATCGGCAAACAGGGTCGCCAAGGCTAGCGCCACGACGATACGGGCAAATTCAGACGGCTGCAGGTTAAAAGCACCGAGCCCGATCCACCGCCTCGCTCCGCCACCCGTGGCACCGAACAACAAGGTGTAACCCAATAGCAGGAACAGACCGATGAAGATCACCGGTATCGAATCGGAGAACCAACGGTAATCGATCGCGAGCATGACAGCGAAGGCGACCAACCCCAAACCAAGAGCCCACAACTGGGTCGACACCTGCGAGCCCGCCTCCCCGATGGTCGGATCATAGGTCGTACTGTAAATCATCGTCAGTCCGATCGTGCCGAGTAGCACTAAAGCCACCACCAACAACCAATCGATGTGACGGTACAGCCTCCGTTCTAGCATCACTCCACCACCGAGCCCATCAACAGAGCTCTCATGGAAGCGCCTCTAGCGATTGTACAGCTTGAAGCTCCGACGCGACCGGCGACGAGGGTAGCGGCAATACCGGCCTCGGACGCCCAGCCTGCTTAGCAAAATATGTCTCTACAATGTGCTTCGCGATAGGGGCGCTCAAGTACCCGTGCTCGTTGTGCTCACCGAACACAACGCCTGCAATCTCCGGCGCATCCGCAGGGGCAGCAAACACAAACCAGCCGTGGTCCCGGAGGTCGTCCCTTCCCGCGTTGCCGGCCGCGACACGCCCCTCAAGTGAGATCACCTGGGCCGTGCCGGTCTTGCCTATAACGTCGCGCCCCTCAACCCTCCCCCGGCCACCAGTGCCAGCCCGGTTGACGACATACCACAACCCGTCGGTCACGGCACCCAATGTGAGGGGATCCAACTCCACCTCTGCTCGCGGCACCGGTCGACGAACCGGCATCCACCCGTCGCCCTCATTGACAGCCTTCAACAGGTGCGGAGTAATCCGCGTGCCACCGTTAGTGAGAGTCGCCATCATGACCGCGAGCGAAATCGGCGTAACGGAGACCGGTCCCTGGCCAATAGCCACCGAAATTGTCTCGCCGGGATACCACGGTTCACCCCGCTGCTCCCGCTTCCAAGCGGTCGACGGCACGAGTCCCTGGACCTCGTGCGGTAGATCGATCCCGCTCATTTCGCCCAAGCCCAAGGCGGTTGCCCACCTATGGATCTGGTCGATTTCCATCTTCTGGCCGAGGGTGTAAAAGTAGGTATTGCACGATTTCTCGAGTGCTTCGCGCATGTCCACGCTACCGTGCGTCGCGTGGCACTGGTAGAAACGACCGTAAAACGTGGCACCCCCACCGCAAGAAACTCGAAACTCGGGAGTCACGATCCCTTCCTCAAGAGCCGCTACCGCCATCGCGATTTTGAAGATAGACCCGGGTGAGTACCTTCCCTGCAACGCTCGATTGTTCAGTGGCCGGCGAGAATCCTGGTTGAGAGCGGACCAGTTCTCCGTGTCGATTCCCATCGCAAACGCGTTAGGGTCATAAGCTGGCAGACTAACCAACGCTAGCAACTCGCCAGACCGAGGGTCGAGAACCACGGCAGCGCCGTCGAATCCCGCCAGCGCGAATGCGTCTTCTGCCGCCTCTTGGAGGTCATAATCGAGGGTCAGTTGCAGCTGTCGACCCTCTCTGGGTGGGAGCTCGCCGAGAACATCAATCTCTCGACCGACGCTATCGACTACCACCTGCCGGGTCCCATCATTCCCCATCAGCAATTCGTTGTAGCCACTCTCGAGCCCAGATTTTCCCACTACCGTGCCGCCACGGACGTCCTGAAATTCCGAGGTCGACAGTTGGACATCGCTGACCTCGCCAACATACCCAAAGAGATGGGCAGCCACCTCGGCCGCCGGATAGTAGCGAGTCGGCAACTGCTGCACCAACAACTCGGGCAACTCGATCGCATGCGCCGTCACCGCAGCCACCTGGTCCAACGAAGCGTCTCGGATGAGCACCACGGGACGATAGGCCGGGTCTCGACGATGTTGCTCGACCGCAGACCATAGTGACGTCGATGAGACACCTGACACCTCCGCCAATAGCGAGAGCGTCTTATCAAGGTCCTGGACCTGATCACGGACAAGCGAAATATTTAATGAGTTACGGTTTTGGACGAGTACCCGGCCATCTCGGTCGACAACAACGCCACGCGGAGCACTCAGACCGACCGTGCGTCGGTGGTTGTTCTCGGCCAGCTGACGGTACTTATCGTATTGGACCACTTGCAGCAGCCAGAACCCCACCGCAAGGACCGCGAACGCGACCACGACGCTCGACCGCAATAAGGCAAACGGCAGCGTAAAGCTATCGCGCGATTTCTCCGTTTTGCCGAGTTCGATGTCCTGCATCACGACCACCCGCCACCGAATCGACGCGACAAACCGCGCCGCCGAAGTCTGTGGCGTTCGTACGCCCCCGGAGCGTATCGGACCGCTAGAGCCAGACCGACCCCCACCACCGCATTGGTAGTCGCCTGGACCAAGACTCCCGCATATGCGGTCATGACTCCCTCATCCGACAAGAGACTGTAGACCCAGACGAAGCACCCCGCGTGTAACAGTGACCCGAAGAAAAAAACCAAAAATTGATGCCAAAACCTCGTGATTATGAACTGCGACCCGAATTGCCCGACGACGTAACCGACCAACGTCTTCGCCAACCCGCCAACGCCAACCACTCCCCCCGACAAAGCATCCTGCAGTAACCCACCAACCGTCCCGGTCCACAGGCCACGCACGGGCCCGCCGGAAATCGCCACGAGAACCACAACCACCAGTACGAGATCGACCGGCGCGCCGGGAATCATAGACACGAACGTCGTCTGCAGTACCAGAGCCAGCCCCAGGCCAAGCGCGACCCAGGCCGCCTTCATTCGTTACCAGTCGCCGACCCAGATATGGGCGACTCGTCGACGATGACCAGCACGTTCTCCAGGTCGTTGAACTCCACCCGCGGACGTACATAAATCACCTGGTGCAAGCCGACCTCACGCTCCACGAGTTCGACGTCTCCCAACACGAAGCCCTTGGGATAGACGCCATCGCCGCCCGAGGTGATAACCACGTCACCCAGCCGCACGTCCTCAAGATTCGAGACGTACTCCATCCGTAGCAGGCCCTCGTCCACGTCACCCATGACGAGTCCAGCGACCCGCGTCCGCTCAATTAGGGCCCCGGCAGCTGCACTACGGTCGACCAGCAGCTGCACCTTCGACGCCCGTGGTCCGGGATCACCGACAACCCTGCCGACAACTCCTTCTGGCGAAACCACCGCAGAATCTCGATGTACGCCACTTCCAGTTCCACGGTCGATGGTGACAGTGCGGAAGTACGGAGTGGCGTCACCTGCGATCACGCGAGCAGAGACCGTTACGATTTCAAAATTTCTCCGGAACTCCAACAGTTCTTCCAGACTACGTGCGCGACGTGCCAGCGCCCGTTCCCTCTGGTATCTGAACTGCAGCTCCGCTAGGTCACTTCGCAGAGCATCGTTCTCCGACTGCACCGATCGCAGTCCAACGTAACCATCCCAGAATCCGACCACCGCGTCGACCGAACTCATCACGCCTCTCTGCACCTCGGAGAACACACCGAGCGTAACCCCTTCAAACACCCGCGCACCCGACGCCGTGTTCGCCTGCAACGAAATCAACACGATATGGCCAACAACGGCGATCAGTAGTTGAGCGTTGGTACGAAGTCGGAATCTAGTCAATCGAAATCTTCCGGAGTAAACCAAAATCAAACAACATCTTCCCCGCACCGAGCACGACCGACGATAGCGGTTCTTCCGCCATTGCTGTGGGTAAGCCGGTCTCCTCACGCAACCGCTTGTCGAGATTCTTTAACAAGGCACCGCCTCCAGTTAGCACGATGCCTCGGTCAACGATGTCCGCCGATAGTTCGGGTGGAGTGCGCTCGAGTGCCACCCGCACCGCGTCAACAATTACATTGACAGTCTCAGACAGCGCCTCCCGGATCTCCTGGTCGGTGATTGTGATGGTCTTAGGCACCCCTTCGATCAGATGGCGCCCTTTGATCTCCATCGTGATTCGCTCGTCGAGTTCATACGCTGAACCGACCTTTATTTTGATCGCCTCCGAAGTCCGGTCACCGATCAACAGGTTGTAGGTCTTCTTGATGTACTGGATGATCGCTTCATCCATCTCGTTGCCTGCAACCCGCACCGCCTTGCTGTAAACGATTCCCGCCAGTGAAATTACAGCAATGTCCGTCGTGCCACCGCCGATATCGACGATCATATTTCCCGCCGGCTCAGTGATCGGCATGCCGGCACCGACCGCAGCGGCCATTGCTTCTTCGACTAGATGCACCTCACTAGCCTTGGCGCGGTAAGCGCTGTCCTTCACCGCCCTCTTTTCAACCTGAGTTATCTCCGACGGCACCCCTATGACAATACGCGGCCGAACCCAGACGGTGCGGTTGTGAGCCTTCTTGATGAAGTAGTCGAGCATTTTCTCGGTAGTGTCGAAATCGGCGATCACCCCGTCCCTCATTGGTTTGATAGCAATGATGTTACCGGGGGTACGGCCCAACATCTCCTTGGCCTCGCGCCCAACAGCCTCCACGTGACCATTGACCTTATTGATAGCCAC
>DQEK01000060.1:7573-8445 GCA_003533545.1 Acidobacteriota bacterium
GCAGTGCCGAGGTCGATGGCCAAGTCACTGGAGAACAGCGCGAGTAAAGAACGGACACTCAACGTAGATAATCCTCCCAGCTGCTACACCTCCGAGGCATCAAGCCACCGCACCCGCTAGTTGGATGCCATTCTTACCATGCGCTTTGACCCTGTACATGGCATCATCAGCCGCTTGCAGCAAGCGATCGACGGTGGGCACCACTTCGGGTAACGTCGCGACACCGGCCGAGGCGGTCAGTCGACAATTGAAACCCTCACTCGCCAAAAACCGATGGGAGGAAAGGCGGGTCCGTACGCGATCGGCCACCGCCATAGCCCTATCGCTCCCAGTGTTCGGCAACACCACCGAAAACTCGTCTCCCCCGAAGCGTGCGACCACATCGGTAGCACGCACGCAGTTACGAATCACCGCGCCTGCCTCCACGAGAACCCGACTGCCGCGCTGGTGCCCATAGGTGTTGTTGAACTCCTTGAATCCATCGAGGTCAATGAACAGTAGCGACAGCGGCTGCCTCGTGCGCACCGACCGCCTGCCTTCACGACGGAGCACTTCGGACAAGTACCTCGAATTGAAGAGCTGCGTCAGATCGTCGGTGACCGCCAACCTCTGGGTCCTTTGCATCCGCGATGCGTTATCGAGGGCAAGTGCGGCCGGTTCGAGCAACAGACTCAACGCATTGCGGACGCTATCAGGCAATTCCGGCACCCGCGACGAGGGATTGTGAGCATCGACTCCAACAACGGCGCCGACGGTACGCCCCCTACACGGAAGCGGCACCGCTATCGCGGCCACAGAAGGGCCAGCAAACTCTCGTCCGTCGTCACCGGTGAGATCACGCGTCCCAGCGCCCCGTCCTGTGTGCGTGACTT
>DQEK01000224.1:0-2123 GCA_003533545.1 Acidobacteriota bacterium
ACGAATCCGAGACAACGGCGCCCCGATTGACGCTACCAGCGAGCTATTTGACGGTTCGCCGTTGCACAGCACAGCCGACCTCAGGATCGCGCTGCTGCGCCGACCTGAACCTATCGTGCGAACCTTCACCGAAAATCTGATGGCCTACGCACTAGGCCGACGACTCGAATATTTCGATATGCCGACCGTGCGAAAGATTAGCCGGTCGGCCAAGGCTAACGGACACCGCCTGTCTGAATTCGTCCTCGGGGTGGTCAAGAGTCCGGCGTTCCAGCAGAAAGGCAGCGCCGCCGAGACACCGATCGCAGAAGTGTCCAACCAACCGTAAGTCGCCATCGCTCGCAACGTAGGAGTACCAGACCATGCCGCTGATCACCGGAAAGCACCTTCCACGCCGACGGTTCCTTCGCGGTATGGGCGTGACGGTCGCCTTGCCGTTCCTCGACTCCTTCATCCCGGCGGGCCGCTCGACGACTCGAACTGCGACCGCCCAGTCGCTTAAAGACCCCACGAGGCTCGTCTGCATCGAAAACGTCCACGGTGCCGCCGGTAGCACCGCGTACGGCGCCGCCAACCACCTCTGGGCGCCTGCGGAGACGGGGCACGCTTTCGATTTAACGCCTGGCGCGCTGCAACCTCTCGAACCGTTTCGTGATGCACTGACCATCATCAGTGACACCGACGTACGACCGGCGGAAGCTGTTACCCCTCCGGAAATCGGGGGCGATCACTTCCGGTCCAGCGCGACGTTCCTCACGCAGTCCCATCCCAAACAGACGGAGAGTTCGGACGTTCGGTCTGGAGTTTCCATCGACCAACTCTACGCCCAACGGTTTGGTCAGGACACGCCCATTCCGTCAATGCAACTCTGTATTGAAAACGTGGATCAGGCCGGTGGCTGCGCGTACGGGTACTCCTGTGTATACACGGACACGATCAGCTGGGCCTCGGCGACCGAACCACTACCCATGATACGGGACCCACGCCTTGCTTTCGACCAACTGTTTGGGGCTGGGGGCACGAAAGAAGCGCGGGCCGAACGCCGCGAGGCTCAGCGGAGTGTCCTCGACTTCATTACCAACGAAGTTGCCGCACTCAAGAGCGATCTTGACCCCACGGATCGCCGGCGTATGGACCGGTATCTGGAGGACATCCGTGAGGTTGAACGGAGAATCCAGCGCGTCGAGGCCCGTAACCTAGGCGGTGAATCTCGGGCATTGCCGGGTGCCCCGGCTGGCGTGCCCGATTCGTTTGACGAACATGTCAAGCTGATGTTCGACCTCCAGGCCCTTGCCTTCGAAACTGACATGACCCGCGTCTTCTCCTTTAAGCTCTCGCGCGACGCCACCGGTCGAGTATTCCCCGAGAGCGGTATCGACCGTGGGTTCCACCCGTCATCTCACCATGGAGGACGCGAAGGCAACATTGAGGACTTTGCTCAAATCAACCGCTACCACGTTAGCCTCATTCCCTACTTCCTCGAAAAACTGCAGCGCCTTCAAGAGGGAGACGGCACGCTACTCGACAAAACGATGGTCATCTATGGTTCCCCTATGGGCGATCCCAACGTGCACAACCACAAGCGGTGCCCACTGTTCGTCGTCGGTGGTGCGAACGGTAAGCTTGCAGGAAACCTACACGTGAAAGCTGCCCCCGGAACGCCGATGGCCAACGCCATGCTCGACCTCATTCACCGGCTCGGAATCGACGACCTAGACCGGTTCGGCGATAGCACCGGTACTCTTTCGTTGTCAGTCTAAGGTCGTGGACAGGACACCCAAGGAACACCGCATGCGAACACGGCAATTCACCCTATTCGTCAGCCTACTCTTCGTGGCCGCGCTGGGCTCGACCTGGGCTGCCAGCAAGGCGCCACTAGCCGATGCCGTCATGCGACAAGACCACGCTTCGGCAGTGACCTTGCTTCGTGGGGGCGCGGACGTCAATGCCGCCCAGGGCGACGGGATGACCGGTCTTCATTGGGCCGCCCGGCACGGCCATTACGCACTTGCTGCCCTGCTACTCGATGCCGGGGCCAACACGGAAGCGGCTACGCGCATCGGCGACCATAGGCCGCTGCACGTGGCAAGTCGAGGTGGCCAGGCACAGATTGTCGAGATGCT
>DQEK01000224.1:2516-4810 GCA_003533545.1 Acidobacteriota bacterium
GCGGGTGCCGGCAACGTGGCTGTGATCGATGCATTGGTGGCTGCGACAGCCCCCATCGACGCACGTGAACCGATCTGGGGTCAGACCCCGTTGATGTTTGCAGCCGCGGCGGCCAGAGCCGAGGCGGTGTCGGCACTGCTCGCCCACGGCGCAGACCCTGCAATCGTCGGAACGGTCGTAGACATCAGTGCGCGCTCTGATACGGACCAGATTGACAGCCGGGAACGCCGGGCCCGCGTCGTGGCCATCCGCGAGGGCAGGGTGCCAGAGCCGGCCGCGACCAGACCAGTCACGCCAGCATCGTTCCCCTCGTCGAACAGACCCGCATCCCGGGCGGTGCCAGCCGCCGCGTCTGCCGCCGAAGCAGCTGCAGTTGAGGCTGACCTGCAGGAAGAACCTGAACCGCTGGGCTTCGCCGACCTGGTCGGAACCCACGGCGGCCTCACCGCGGTGTTGCTTGCAGCCAGAGACGGCCATGCCAACACCGTGCAGGCACTTATCGACGGCGGCGCCGACATCAACCAGGTCAGTGCTGCCGATGGCACGAGTCCACTGCTCATCGCGGCCATCAATGGTCACTTCGACCTCGCGATGCAGTTACTACAGGGGGGAGCTGATCCCACGCTGTCAAGTGATGCCGGAGCCACCCCACTCTACGGCGCCATCAACATGCAATGGGCCCCTAAGGCTCGCCACCCTCAACCGACTGACTACATGCAGCAGTCGGCCACCTATCTCGACGTCGCGTCTGCGCTGCTTGACGCTGGCGCCGACGTAAACGCGCGCTTAACGAAGTCGCTGTGGTACACCACCTATAATCGGGATCTCCTCGGCGTTGATCGCACTGGCGCGACGCCGTTCTGGCGCGCCGCGTACGCACTCGATCTGGATGCCATGCGGCTGTTCCTCGGCTATGGTGCTGACCCACACCTACCGACCATCAAGGTGCCTGGCCGCGGCCGAACAAGAGACCGTGACCCTTCTGGACTCCCACCTGTGCCGCTAGGCGAACCAGCCGTGTCCCCTCTGCTAGCAGCGTCAGGGGTCGGTTACGGACAAGGCTATGCTGGCAACTCACACCGTCACGTCCCGGGAGGTTGGCTACCCGCGGTCAGCTTTCTCGTGGAGGAACTTGGCGCCGATGTGCACTTTCGAGATCACAATGGCTACAACGCGGTCCACCACGCCGCCGCCAGAGGGGACAACGAACTCGTTTCTTATTTGGTAAACCAGGGCGTTAATGTCACTGAAGTCAGCCGACGCGGACAGACGACCGTCGACATGGCGAACGGTCCGGTACAGCGCATTCAGCCCTTTCCAGAGACGATCGCCCTGCTCGAAAGCCTTGGGGCGACGAACAATCACCGCTGCCTGAGTTGCTAAGCACGCACCGGAACACCAGTCACCTCACGTCCCTTCCATGAGTTACAATTCCTGGCGTACGTGGAAACCGAACCTATCGAAGTCACTCTTGAAATAAATCCGAGGGCCAGAGTCGACCTTGTTGACGTCCGCCAGCGGGTAGCAGAGAGCCACGGGGACCTACTCAACTCGTTCCCCCAGGCCCTGTATGCCTCGTTCCATACCACCGCAGGCTACCTGGATCAGAGCCTGGCTAGTCGGCTAAACAGGCAGCGCGACGGGCTGGCCCCCTATCTGTCATTCTTCCGAAATGTATTTCCAGAGGGTGCCGGGTACAAACACGACGAACTGCATCTTCGTGAAGACTTGTCAGATGCCCAGCGCCAGGTCGAGCCACTGAACGCCGATTCACACTTGGCCTTCATCAGTGCCGGACTCCGAAGCTGCGTAACCTATCGCAGTCGCAGTGACCGACCGGTCTATTTCATCGACCTCGATGGCATCAATAAGGGACACCCGCGACAACGCGTCACCACGGTGCTCGGTTTCAATACCGAAGAGGAAGTTGCGCGTGACCGGGTCACCGTACCCATGTCGGCACATCCGGTGGAATCGGTCAGTCTCAAGGACCCGAGGTTCGGTATCTATCAACGATGCCAAGCGTTGATTACTCGACACGGGGTCACCAAGGGACGTCTCCAACTCGCGCTTGCGCCCGGAGAGGACCAAGCCGGCCTAACCGTTAACGAGTACGAAACACTACTGATGCGTCACGACCTAGCAGAAGTGCTACGCGACCCACTCAGATTCATGGCTGAAAAAAGCCGCCATCTTCTGGCCGATCCCAGGTCTATTCCCAACAGGACGATCGATTACGCCAAGTACGACATGGTCCGTGTGTTCAACGAGTTGGTCGACGCCTTGCGCCTTAG
>DQEK01000127.1:0-10923 GCA_003533545.1 Acidobacteriota bacterium
ACCGAGAACCTGCTATCGTACAGCACTGATCAGGAATTGACAGCGTTCGGGGAGACCCACCGTCGACGAGGGCATCGTGAGAGGACAGTGGACGCGGGACAGCTCCTATAGTTTGAGCTTGGTGGTGACCGAGAATGATACTGGCGCGTCGACCAACGCGTTTACGATTTCTCGGCCATGAGCATTGGGTCTGCGCCGTGTTTTCTGAATGGGCCAGCACATGGCGAGGCCGTGCCGTTTATGCAAGATCCTCATGATGCCTAAGTTGGCTCGTTCTGTTGACCGGACCTGGCTGCCGCTGCACTCGTACAACGTCCGGGTTTGTCATTGGATTAACGTCATTGCTGCGGGCTATCTGCTGCTCAGTGGCATACACATCTTTCTAGATTTTCCTGAACTTTACTGGGGGAACACCGGTTACCAGGGCTATCCGGCGATCTTCAAACTGTCTGATTGGGGGCTGTCGTGGGATGAGGCTGGGGCTCTGGGGAACCGGATGTGGGGGCGAAATTACCATTTCACTTTTGCCTGGGTGTTCCTGATCAATGGTCTCATCTACGTTGGTTGGAGCCTCAGAACGGGGCATGTCCGTGCTCGGTTGTGGCCCGGTCGAGAGGAACTCGCGCCCGCGAACCTCGGTGAAAATTTTCGCGATCACCTCAGGTGGCGGGAACCGAAGCGTGCACAAGCAACTAGCTACGGCGTGCTGCAGAAAATTTCTTACCTACTACTCATCTTCGTTTTCGTCCCGGTCATGCTGCTGACCGGCCTCGCGCAGTCACCGGCTTTTACGGCGGCCTGGCCCTGGTTGCTCGATCTGTTTGGTGGGCGCCAGTCGGCTCGGACACTTCATTCCATTGGCACGGTCATCTTCGTCGTGTTCGTAGTGGTGCACATTCTGGAAGTGCTGCTGGCCGGCGCGGTCAATCGGGTCCGCTCAATGATTACGGGAAGGTTCCTTGTAACCGGAGAGGAAAAATGAGCGCAAACTCCAATCGAATGGTACGGCCGCGCCGAGTCTCGCGCCGACGGCTGTTAGCGAGTGTCCCTGCGCTCGGGGGGGCGCTGGCGACTGGCTGTTCTGATGTGTTCAGGCCTCCAGTGATACGCGGTGGGCTGATCGGTGCCGCCGACGTCTTAACCATGAGTACCAGCCGTTGGCTACTCGCGGATCAGCCGCTGGCACGGGAGTTTGAGCGCAGCGATATCGCGCCGGACTTTCCGACGTGGGGGCAGACGAACCCTAGTGATGAGGAGTACCAGCGGCACTTGCGCGAAGGATTTCGAGATTGGCGCCTGCCGGTGAGCGGTCTAGTGGAACGCCCGCAGTCATTCTCGCTTAATGACATCAAGCAGTTGCCGTCGCGGACGCAAATCACGGCGCATGTTTGCGAGCAGGGCTGGTCCGCGATTGCCGAGTGGACCGGCGCGCCCCTGTCCCAGTTACTCGAGGCCGCGGGTGGGGTGAAGCCTGGGGCGCGCTATGTCGTGCTCGACACGGTTGACCGTTGGTACGAAAGCATTGATATGTTTGAGGTGGTTCATCCTCAGACGATCCTGGCGTACGGTCTCAACGGTGGAGAGTTGCCAGTTGGGAACGGCGCACCATTGCGATTGCGCGTAGAGCGACAGTGCGGCTACAAAAATCTTAAGTTCTTGAAGTCCATCCAGGTGGTTGATTCGATTGCCGCTTTCGGTCGGGGTACTGGTGGGCTCAACTCAGACTTTGGGTTCCACTGGTACGGCGGTGTGTGATGGGGCGCTGGCTGAGTCTGGCGGCGCATTGGGGAGAAGGGTGATGCAAAGGCTAGTTCCGTTCGTGCTGGCGTTCGGAATCGTTACCGCGTCGGCGGCACAAGAAAGCGGGCGGGACGTGCCTGTCCCCGAAGGGTTTCGGGCGAACCGGACCACTTTCTCCGCGGTGATGGACGTGGTCCCCCCGCGCGATTCGGTCAGCGACCTCCAACTCAAGCAACTAGAGGCACTACCGCTAGAGTCCATTTGGAGCGCCCTGGGTGATTACCGCCTCAATTACGTGCGCGGTTTCACGAGTACACAACCTGGGGAGCGTATCGCCGGGCGGGCTTTGACAATGCGGTTCCTGCCGCCGCGCCCAGATTTGGTTCAGGCGATCGACACGCTCGCCGCGGAAGGGGACTGGGACCGTCGGTACTACGCTCGCGCGGCGGAGGAAGCGAAACCTGGCGACATCGTGGTCGCCGAACTCGGGGGAGCGGATGGGCACAATCTGTTTGGGGCGATGGGCGCGCTAGGGATCAAGTTGAGGGGAGTGCGCGGCGTGATCATCGACGGGGGGAGCCGAGACCTGATCGAGTTGCGGGACCCCATGTTCGATGGGTTCCCGGTTTTTGCTCGTTTTTTTGACGTCCACACGACGAGCTGGCTTGGGGTCGAGTGGGATGCACCGGTAAGGGTTGGGGGAGTGACCGTACTACCGGGCGATGTTGTGGTCGCCGACGACAGTGGTGCACTGTTCTTTCCGGCGGACTTGGTCCCGTCGGTGATTGCCACGGCAGGCGCGCGTGACGCGCTTGAGGCCTACGAACGTGAGCTACTGCGGTCCCAGATGTACCGCTTCCGCGATGTCTACCCGTTGTCTCCAGAACTCAGAGAGCAATATGAGACCCAAGGGCGCCGCCCTTAGTTACGACACGAATCCGAACGATCTGAGGTCCCAGTGGGGACTTACTTTGCAGAAAGGACGACGCGATGGCCTCATCAAGACGACGGTTCCTGGCAACAATAGGTAGCGTGGCGGGCGGGGCGGCCGCTCTCGGGACCCAAGGGACGGCGTGGACTGGCGTACGGACGCCGGCCGCTCAGGCGCCCGACGGTTTGTTGCCGTCAGAGTTGTTGACTAGGCATGCGGCCGGCAGTTCGGTGTCGACCGTTTCGCGCCCAGCCGCTCAAACCGATCCCCGGATGCCCAGTGCCGAAGAGGTGGCGTCGTGGTATACCGACCGACGCAATTGGGGGCGTTGGGGCGATGATGATCAGAAGGGTGCCATCAACCTGATCACTCCTGAGAAAAGCGCCGGGGCTGCGGGGCTGGTTCGCTCTGGCCGTAAGGTCTCGGCTAGTCGAGTGTTTGAGCCCGAGCAGCATTTCATGCGTAAGAGTCCGCGTCCGGGTGGAGCCGGGGCGGTAGTTGATTACTACGGCTTTATTTATCACGGTCAGACCATCACCCACATCGACGCGTTGTGCCACATGTGGGATCAAGACGGAATGTGGCAAGGGCGTGACCCGGATGTCGAGGTTACTACCCAGGGCGCCAACTTCGGCACCATTGATGCCTGGTCAGAGGGCATCGTCACTCGCGGTGTCCTGATTGACGTGCCGCGCCACCGTGACACTCCCTACGTGACTCCAGATCGGCCGGTGCATGGTTGGGAGATTGAGGAGATCGCCGAGGCCCAGGGCGTTGAGGTTGAGTCCGGCGACGCCCTATTGATCTACAGTGGGAAAGATCCCTACGTACGTGATGGCGGCGACTACGGTGGTGGTGACCGTCCCGGGTTGAGCGTCACGTGTGCCAAGTTTATTCGCGACCATGACGTGGCGTTGCTCGGTTGGGACATGATGGATGCACGGCCGGACCCCTATGGGCTGGCGTTCCCTATGCACGGGGTACTGTTCAACTACGGGGTGGCGCTGCTCGACAACGCATTGCTCGAACCGTTGGCTGCGGCCTGCTTCGAAGAGGGGCGCTACGAGTTTATGTTCATGGGCCTGCCGCTCAACGTCGCCCGGGGGACCGGGAGTCCAGTCAATCCGATTGCGATGTTCTAGAACGCTGAAGATGGGTGTCATGTGAATGTGGCGTTGGTAGCAGGCCAGTGTGCGGGCTTTTCCGGAGCCAACGTGAGATGCGGTTGCGGCCGCTTGGCATCATGAAAGTCACTGCCTTGATCGTGCTTCTAATGTTGGTGGTTGCCGTCGAGACCGACGCTGCCGAGCCTGCCATCCTCATCCTGACGCCGACCCTGGCGGATGACCGGGTCGAGCCGTCGCAGGAGGCGATCGCGTTCTGGAATGATCGACTGGCCGAAGTGGGAGTTCGTCTGAGGCTCGCGGATGCGGAGATTGTCGTGGAGTCACCCGCGTTGCGTACGCTTGAGACTTATGCGCGTCAGGTCGCCACCCGGGCAGCCGGATTGCCTGCGGGTTCGTACGAGCCGGCTCCGCCCGCTGCGCTTACCGAGCTTTCGGAAGACGTTGTTATTTTGCTGTCCAGGCAGGACATCATGTCGTTCACTTGGCCGGTGCCACGGGTCTCGCCGCCACGCCACCTGGTGGTCATCCGGGCGGTGCGCGGCCCTTACCGACACGATCCGATGGTGTCGCGTCACGTCGTGGCGCACGAACTGGGCCATGTCTTGGGCCTTGAACACAACGCCGAATCGCACACGCTTATGTGCGGGCCTTGTCAGCCCCTGACCGCCGAGCCGGACGAGACGGGCTTTCTCCCGCTAACCGAAGGCGATCGCACCCGTTTGCTCGAGTTGTACGGGGAGTCATGACGCGCTAGGCTGGCAGGGCCTGGGGTTACTTCAGTCGGGGCTTTCAACGGCGGGGCGAACCGGGAGCTGTAGCGCTTCACCTAGGCCGATCGGCCGCCCGCACTGATTCGGGAGACCTAATGCTACCGTCGTGTGAGCATCCCCGGTATGAAGCGTCTGCCACAGGCGATCCCACCCAGAGAAGATAGTACCGAAGTTCGTGTTGTGGAGCGCGGGACGTTCCGAGTGATGCACTCGGTGCAGTGATGGAGTGACGATGATCGCGCTCAGTCGCTGTTCCACTCGGCCAGCGATCCGGATGTCACTGTGGACGAGCAAGTTGCAGAACCCGTACAGCACTTCGAATGCGATCAATCCGAGCAGCGGTAAACCGGTCACCGTGACCACGACGAGGCGAACGCCGATGGATATCAATAACTCGCCGGGGTGGAAGCGAAACGCCGTTGATGCGTCGAAACGGACGTCGGAATGATGCACCGCATGGAAACGCCAGAGCAGAGCCCACCGGTGATTGGCTCGGTGCCAGAAATAGGCTACTAGGTCGAGAAGAATCACCGTCAGCGGCACCTGCGCCCAGTAGGCGAGCGCGACAACACCGAAGAGGCCGATCCCTTGCTCCCGGATAGTGAACGCCCAGGTGCACACACAGGCGCCACACAACATTGTGACCAGTGAAGCGTCAATGAGGGCGAGTGGTGCGTTGACTTTCCAATTGCGGAGCAGAGCTCGGAGCGACAGGCGATTGGGAACCACTATCTGCGCCGTGACGATCAGCAGCAGGGATACTGCAAGGCCTGCGCTTTTGTAGAACTGAAACGACTCTTTCAGCGCGGTTTCCATGGGAGGAGCCTCGGCTCCGGTGGGTTACTGCACGGTCACGGTGACGTCTATTGGGGTGGTGTGGATCGAGTCGTCGGCGTAGCCGCGGAGGATGTGGGTGCCAGGTTCGGCGAACGACACGGTAGTCGTGGCTTCGCCCCCGCGACCGCCTTCGACCGAGATGCTCATCGGGTCGAAGGTGATCGCACCGGGACCGCGGTAGTGGGTCCAGGTGATGGCGAGACCGGTCGTGCGCGCCACACGGGCGTCGACGACCGCCTGGTTGTTGGGGCTTTGCACGCGCGCCCGGCGCGCAATGGCGGCGGCCCGTCTGGCCGCCGCGTCCGGGTCGTCGTCTGTGTCGGGACGATTACGTGGCGTGGTCGGCCCCGGAATGCCGTCGTCTCCGACCACCGCCGTCAGGGTCAGGGTGTCGGGCAGGGTCACGGTCAGGTTGGTGCCGTCCGGGATGGCGACGCTGGGCACCTGGTTGTCGGCCGGCGCGCCGTTGATACCCATGCCCCGGTTGGCCTTGATCACCCCGTCGTCGATTTCCCAGCTCGGCCAGAGGGAGCCGATCGCCTGGTCGGTGCGGCCATGGGAGGTCAGGGTCCAGACGAGGTCCTTCTCGCCCCAATCGGCCGGTACCTGCACCCGGAAAATGAACTGCTGGCGGCGCGGGTAGAAACGGGTCGGTTGCCCGCGATCGGCCGGGCCCGGCTCGAACCGGTTGTCGGGGCCGATCGCCGCCTCCGGCATCTCCTCGTAGTTGCGGTTGAGATACCCAAACACCATCGTGAAGGTGCCGTCCGGATTCCCTTCCCATCCCTCGAAGACCGGGACCACGTTCTGTCCGCGGTCAAAACGTAGCTGCGCCTGAACTCCCACGGCGGTGATCGCTGTCACCACCGCGACCAACGCACCGGTGGCCAGGCGCCGTGTGCATCTCGTTGTCATGGGCATCGTCCGCGGCATCCTGTATCAGTTGTCGTCGTCGTTGGTCATCACCCGGCGCTCTTCCTGGGCGGCGGCGAACTCGTCGTCATCGAGCTCGTAGTAGCTCGTCCAGGTGAAGCTCATGTCGTCGCTCGAGCGTTGCCCGAATCCGGCCCAGTTCCGCGCGTCCGGGTTCCAGCGGTTCCCGGCCGAGTTGTCGTGCCAGGTCATGGTGTGGAGAAACGTGCCCTTCGGCAGCAGCGGTTGGGCATCGTCCTCGTAGTTGTAGACGATGTGCCAGCCGAAGTCCCAGTTCGAGCAACTGAGCATCTCGGTGGTGCCGTCCGGAAGGATCGCCTCGATGCACTGCCGTTTGCCGCGGTTATGCAGATGCGGCTGATACCCGGTGAGGCGGACGTTCTCGGTGAACGGGTGATAGCTGTCGTGCCGGACGTCGTCGTCTCCCGCCGGGATGTCGAGGTCGTAGTTTTGTGCGAGTGCCCTTGAGAACAGCTCGTGTTTCGGTTCCTCACCTTTCGGGTAGAAGGTCAGGCCGACGCTTGTCCGGTCGGTTGTTTCTTTTCCAATCGACGCGTAGTGCATGTTGAACCGGATGATGGAACCGGCCTTGACCAGCCGACCGGTGCCGGCCGGGAATGCGTCGCCGTTCTTGCCCTGCGCATATTCGTTCAGGAACTCACCCTGGTCCGAGTCCACCGATTCCTGCAGGCGGGTCACGGCGTGGTGGACTACCGGGAAGCCCTCGGCCGACGGCTTGGTCTCTACCGACTTGATCCACCGGTCTTCGGTTAGCCCGGAGTCTGAAAAGAGGTCACCCCACCAGTTGGCCCCGTCGGCCGGAACGACGAACGGCTCGGGAATCGGCACGATCCAGTCGGGCTCGCCGATATGCCACATGTCGCGGTTGGCGAACTGACGCGCGGCCGGCATGTCAGAGGGATTCCCGCGGGGTGCCCCCGCATCGACCCAGGCGACGATGGTAGCAATCTGGTCGTCGCTCAGCGACCGGTCGTACTTGAAGTCCTGCACGCCGATGTTCCTGTCGATGTACCACGGTGGCATCGACCGGGTCGAGACCTTGTCTTTGATCGCGCGCGCCCACGGTCGCGACTCGTCGTAGGTCATCAGCGACATCGGCGCGATGGCGCCGTCCCGATGACACGTTTGACACGAGGCTTGGAAGATCGGCGCGATGTCTTTCGTGAACGTCACGTCGTCGGTCTGTCCGAATGCGGTGGTGGGGTTCACGAGGGTGCCGGCGACGAGTGCGCACGTAATGGCGCCAAGCGAGATTCTGACTCTGGCCTGCATGGAGATCCTCCTCATCCTGTAGGGGTTAATGTGCGCCCTTGCCGCGCGCTTGTCAATCCCGCTGGCGGATACCGCGAAACATGGGGACGGCTCTATAATCCCTGTGTTCTCGAGAACAGCGATCCAAACGGAACCTCACGGGGGAGATCATGCGGAACAGAATCGCAGTTGTCGCGCTGGCGATCTCGGTCGGCGTCGTCACGCTTGCCGGTCAGCAAGGCGGTGATCGGAGCTACACGCCGACCCGTATCAACAAGTCGATCGAGCTGCTCGAGAAAGACCAGCCGATCTACTACACCCAGGTCAACGGGGGTGGCTATGACGAGGGCAAGGCGCTCGCCCAGACCTGGGCGGACTACATCACCTACAACCTCGAGCACAGTCCGTTTGATATGACCGCTCTCCGAGGGTTCATGCAGGGACTGGTCGACGGCGGGCCCACGAAGAGCGGCCATCGCACCCCGACCGTCATCGCGGTGCTCCCGTTTGGCGGCATCAATCAGGACATCATGTGGGCGAACTACTGGATGGTGGAGCAGTTGCTCGGTTCCGGCGTACACGGGGTCTTGCTGGCTCATGCGCAGTCACCTGCGGCGGTCCAGGTCATGGTGCAGGCGGCCCGCTATCCTCATGCGCCCCCGTTCGACGGTATCGACGAGGGCTTGCGGGGCAACGGCGGACAGGGGTTTGCGGCGCGTATTTGGGGTGTCTCCAACGCCGAGTATCAGCGGATGGCTGACCCCTGGCCGCTCAACCCCGACGGCGAGCTGCTGCTGGGGCTGAAGATCGAGAACCGTCACGCGCTGGAGAACGCCGAGGCCAGCGTCGGCGTGTCGGGGGTCGGATTCGCGGAATGGGGACCCGGCGACATGAGCTTGTCGTTCAACGTGAGTCGCGCGGACAACCCGACGGTGCTCGACAATGCCCGTAACAGGGTGCTGGCCGCTACCAGACAGGCCGGCATCGCGTTTCTAAATCAAATGAACGCCCAGACCATCGAGGCCATGATTGACGAGGGCGTGCGGATCGGCGCGAACCCCGGACCCGAGGTGGCCGACCAGGGGCGACGCTACACCGAACGAAGGATGCCATGGTGAGCCTTCCCGATTAGCGCGTTCGTGCCCGGGTCTACATTCGCACGGCCGAGGCGCTCTGGGCGTTCGGCGAGTAGATGGTACGCGTGTGAGGTGCCTACTCCGGGGAGGGGGAGCGACCCTGCTACTTGGCGATCGTGAATGGCACCGAGGCGAGCGTGGCGTCCCAGAACAGGCCCAACGTACCTCCGGTCTCGGTCACATCCAAAAACTGCCACGACAGCTGGTCGAACGACCACGGCAGTGTCTCGACCGTCATCGGCATCCGCAGCACGTCTCGGTCTGAGGTGTATTCGAAGGCGCCAAAGAGCGCCTCGCGGTTGCTTTCGTCATAGCCAACCTGCGCGG
This sequence comes from Acidobacteriota bacterium, assembly GCA_003533545.1. Taxonomy (GTDB): domain Bacteria; phylum Acidobacteriota; class Vicinamibacteria; order Vicinamibacterales; family UBA8438; genus DQEK01. The sequence goes on from DQEK01000127.1 coordinate 9,074, forward strand.
GCCAGTTCGACAGCACGAACGACCACGGGGCGGCGGCCAGATCGATGAACAGGGTGTACTCACCCGCGTCGATGGTCGTGCCGCCGAAGACCAGCGGGACCTCTGTGATTAATCGGGTCGTCTGATTCGCCCCGGCCCGCCAGACTGGGGCGCCATCGTTGAGGAACTCGCGATAGTCGTCCAGGCCAAAGATGTCTCGGCCACGCCGGATGGGGCGGCCATGGCGAACCTCGACCCAGGCGCCGCCCACGAGCCCGCGCACCGGGTCGTAGACGTCACCACCGATCTGGGTCGCCGAGTGTCCAGCTGGGCTCGCGATCGGACGTTCCTGCGCGCGTCCATGCGGGCCGGTCAGGATCGCCAGGACACCGAGGCCGGCGATGCCGACCACGAGGCGCCCCATGTGTGTGCGAGTTGTTCTCATGTCGCAGCAGTGTAGCCTGACTTGGCAGGTCTGCACGACTGCGGACCGTTCGCAGGATGGTCCCCTTCCGGCCGCCGTCGAGGCGCCGCCGTCGACAGACGTTGCTTGGCGTCCCCCACCCTGAGATAATCGCTCGACGCGCAACACGTGAGCGGTTATGTGGCCATGGGCCGGACGATCGCATTGATGGCTGGTGCGGCCTCGTCTACCTGTCGTGCCGTGCGGAGGAAGAGATGACAGCAGACGCGCAATTTCGTCGGCGAAGTGGACGCCGGTTGTGGACGACCCTTGGACTGGCCCTCGTGCTCGCCGCCACAGCGGTGGCCGCGCAAGAACCGGGCACGGAGGATGGGGAGTGGCGCTATCAGAGTGGAGACGCTGGGGGGACCCGGTTTTCGCCGCTCGATCAGATCGACGCCAGTAACTTTAACGACCTCGAGTTGGCTTGGGTATTTCGCGGCGACAACTTCAGTCCTCACGCCAATTACACTTTTAAATCTACGCCGAGCTACATCGACGGCGTGCTCTACACCACGGCTGGTTATCGACGCACCATCCTGGCGGTGGACGCGGCGACCGGTGAGCAGCTCTGGAGTTACCGCGAGCCGCACACGGTCCGGTGGGAGCAATCGATGCGTGCCGCTTACGGTAAGGGGGTCGGCCACGGATACGTCGACGGCCGCTTGGTCATTTACGTCATCAGCCCAGGCTTTTTTCTACACGCGCTCGATGGTAAGACCGGAGCGCATCTCGAGGGGTTTGGGTCGCCCGTGCCTCTGGAGGGGTTCCCCGACACTGGTGTAGTGGACCTGTTGGCCGACTTGGGTCACGACTACGACCCGAACACGGGCCTTGACCCGAAAACGGGCTACATTACGAGCTCGTCGCCGCCGATCGTGGTCAATGACACGGTGGTCGTCGGTAATTCGCACGAGCAGGGTTACAGCCAGAGCCGGATTGAGAACGTGCCTGGCGACATCCTGGCGTACGACACTCGGACCGGCCAGCACAAGTGGAAGTTCAATATCATTCCGCAGTCAGAAAGCGAGTTCGGCTTCGACACTTGGGAGAACGATGCCTGGCAGTGGACCGGTGACGTGTCGTCCTGGGCACCCCTGGCGGCGGACATGGAGCGCGGTATCGTTTACATTCCGACCAACGCCCCGACGATTGATTACTACGGTGGGTTCCGGCCAGGAGACAACTTGTTCGGAACGAGCATCATTGCGCTCGACGTCGAAACAGGGAATCGGCTCTGGCACTTCCAGACCGTGCACCATCCGATCTGGAACTATGACTTACCCAACGTTCCGATCCTGCTCGACGTGACGGTCGACGGCCAAGCCGTGCCGATGGTGATCCAAACCACGAAGCAAGGAATGACGTTCGCCTTCAACCGCGTGACGGGCGAGCCGGTCTGGCCGAT
>DQEK01000127.1:11233-16244 GCA_003533545.1 Acidobacteriota bacterium
GGGCGAGCCGGTCTGGCCGATTGAGGAACGCGCTGTGCCGGCGTCGGTTGTGCCGGGTGAGCGGCTCTCGAACACGCAGCCGTTTCCGACCAAGCCGGCGCCGCTTGAAGCGCTCGGATTGCCCGAAGAAAACGTGATCGACTTCACGCCTGAACTCAGGGCCGAAGCGCTCGAGATCATGAGCAACTTCCGGGTCGGCGGGCCCTACATGCCGCCGTTGAACGAAGGGCACACCCAGAGTGTGCAGGGGTGGATTGGCTGTTCGGGCGGTCTGAACATCACCAACCCGGCGGTGGCCGACCCGACCACGGGCATTCTGTATCAGCCGTCGGCGCCGGGGTGCTCTGGTCGACTGGTGCAACCGGGAATCAACGCCGACGGTGATACCCACAGCTGTACGTCGTCTGAGGGAGATTGTTGGACCACTGGAACGACGATTTCAGACTGGGTACAGGGTGGCGGTGTGGGCTGGGCAGGTCCGCAAGGGTTGCCGATGCATAAGCCTCCATACAACCGTGTCACCGCCATCGACATGAACACCGGTGAGCACCTGTGGTGGCAGCCAATTGGTGAGGCGTCTAACCGGATGAAAAATCATCCCGCTTTGCAGGGGGTGGATCTGTCTGGTGTAGGGGGCGGCGGCCGGGCTGTCTCGATGGTGACTGGCAGTCTGTTGTTGACGACACGGGGGTCAAACGGTCCTGCCGTGCTCGATGCACGAAACAAATTGACCGGTGAGCTCGTTGGCACTACCGAACTGCCGGCGCCGGGTCAATACGGCATGATGACTTATATGCATGAGGGCCAACAGTACATCGTCGTTCAGGTGGCGCAGGGTGGCGTGATGCAAGGGTCGCTCGCCGCGTTGAAGTTGCCGGGCGGTGATGATGGCCACTGAGTAAGTTCACGGTGAAGTCGTGTGTGAAATGGGCCCGGGGGATGGCTCCTCGGGCCCGTCGTGTTTTTCGGCTGCGTATAATCGCAGCCTGCGGGTGCTCATGGACGGGCAACGGAAGTTGGTCCTGGGCGTCGCCCTCGCTTGGTTAAGAGCACGCTTCGGATGGAGGAGTATTCGTGACCGGTGAAGGAAATCTCGCGGTGTTTTGTGACTTTGAGAACATCGCGCTCGGCGTGCGTGATGCGAAGCTCACCCAGTTTGACATCCGGCCGGTGGTTGAACGACTACTCTTGAAGGGCAGTATTGTTGCGAAGAAGGCCTACTGTGACTGGGACCGCTACAAGGAATACAAGCCGACAATGCACGAGGCGGCGTTTGAACTTATCGAGATCCCGCACGCGCGGCAATCAGGGAAGAACTCCGCCGATATTCGGATGGTCGTCGATGCTCTCGACCTGTGCTACACGAAGGAGCATATCGATACGTTCGTCATCGTGTCGGGCGATTCTGACTTTTCGCCGCTGGTGAGCAAGTTGCGGGAAAACGCCAAGTCGGTCATCGGCGTCGGAGTGAAGAATTCCACTTCAGATTTACTGATGAACAACTGCGATGAATTCATCTTCTACGACGACCTCGTGTCTGAGCGCCAACGGACCCCTCGAACCTCTCGGAGCCAGACACGCGGGAAGACCGGTGGGTCGGCAAAGAAACGGAATCCTCCGGTGGCTCCAGACGATCCAGTCCAGAGGGCACTGGAGCTGGTCGTACAGACGGCGGAGGCGATTTATTCCGAACGCGGAGACCGGGCCAAACTCTGGGGTTCGATGATCAAGCAAACCCTTAAGCGTCGACGCCCTGGTTTTAACGAGTCGTCGTATGGGTTCGGGTCGTTCAACGACCTGCTTGAAGAGGCGCAGTCGAGAGGCTTGCTTGAGCTCGATCTTGACGAACGGTCCGGCGGCTACGTCATCTCTGCGATCTCGCGGGAGTCGTGACGCCGACGTCGCCTGGGCGCGTTACCTGGTCTTTCCGTTCTCACTGGAGTCGGGCAAGCTTGGGGACTTTCTGGCCACGATCTACACCGAGTGGTTCCCGAATCATGCCGAGGGCGTGCAACCCGCGAGCGGCGAACACATCCAAACGTTCAAGTCAAACTCGGAGTTGGAGGCACTCGAGCCCGGAGCGGCAATCCCTCCGACTCTGCGGTTAGACGGAGAGATCTGGGTCCCGGTGGGCTCGTGATCGTGCAGGTTCGGCTGCGTCCACGGACTAGCCTGTAGCTTTGCAGCTCGCGTCGGGGCGTCTCCTACGCTACGAGTCCAGCGAGCAGATAGAGGAAGACGGTTCCACTTGCCGCGAGCAGTGAATACGGTAGTTGCGTGCGTACGTGGTCGATGTGGTCTGACCAAGCGGCCATTGACGAGATCAACGTGGTGTCACTGATCGGTGAACAGTGGTCGCCGAACACGCCGCCGCCCAGTACTGCGCTGACGACTAACGGTACCGACACTGACGCCCCGTCAAGGTTCATGGAGGCGGCGATTGGCAGCGCTACCGGGACCATGATGGCAAACGTCCCCCAACTGGTACCCGTGGCGAAGGCCATGGCTCCGGCCGTGAGAAATACCAGCGGGGCCACAAGAAGCGGAGTCAAATAGGGCGTTACTCGCTCGGCAATAAAGGCGCCCGTGCCCAACGTATCGCAGATGTCGCCGACTGCAAATGCCAGCACCAGTAATGTCGCGATGGGCAACATGGCGCGTGCACCGCGAAAAGCCGCGCGGGCGAGTGTGCCCAGCGGAAGCACGCGAGCGGTGGCCACGAGCACCGCGCTGGTGCCCAGTGCAGCCAGCACGCCCCACAGGACCGCTGTTGAACCCGAGGCTGCGTCGAGGTAATCCACTAGTGTTGGAGACGGCACGCCATCTCGCTGTACCCCTACGACACCCGTGACTGCGATGCCGAGAAGCACTGTCGCAACCAGCACGATCAGGGGAATTATGAGACGGTGCGCGCGAGGCGGCGCCTCGTCGTATGCGTCGAGCAAAATCGCGTCGTTCACGACGGGCCGCGCGTCGTTGGCGATAGTGGTCCCTTCTGTCCTTGCCCGCCGTTCGGCCGTTTTCATCGGGCCAACGTCCCATCCCGTGGCAGCGATCACGAACACGAGGGCTACCGACAAGAGCGCGTAGAAGTTCAGCGGCACCGCGGCGAGGAATACGCTCAGCGGTGCGTGCTCGCCGAGCATGCCCATCGACGCTTGCGTGGTCAGTAGGCCGAGGATTAGTGCGCCCCAGCTGTTGATTGGTATGAGCATGCATACCGGAGCTGAGGTGGCGTCGCAGATGTAGGCGAGTTTCTCGCGCGCCATCCGAAGACGGTCGAACATCGGACGCGCCACCGCGCCGACGACCAGGCAGGTAATCGTGGACTCGACAAACACGCCGAGTCCGAGCGTGGCGGCGAGGAGCCGCACGCCGCGCCGGCTGGTAGCCCAGCGCCAGCGGGCTACCCAAACTAGAAATCCCGCTACGCCTCCTGTTCGTTGCACGAGCAGAAGTAGCGCTCCCATAAGGAGCGTAAAGGCGATAACCCGTATCTGGTCGGGATCAGCGAAAACGTCGATGAGGCCTCGAACGGTGGCGACGGATCCCGGCAGAGGGTGACTCGTAGCGATTATCCACCCGACCCAGGTTCCCGCGAGTAGCGAGGGGACCGCGCGGCGGCTGGCGACGGCCAGAGCGATCGCGAGGACCGGTGGCACGACCGAGAGCCAGCCGAATCCTGGTGTGTCCATGGGGTCTTCATCGTATCGCCGTTCAGACGGGTTTCAGTAGAATGAGTGGCACGTGTTCTTCCTCAGACTTGGAGGTTGCCCATGCTCAGCAGGCCCACGGCGTGGCGTCGTTTTGCACCTTGGTTCGTTCTGGCCGGCGTGGTGAGCGTCGTCGTGATGGTCGGGGCGGCCAAGCAGCGGCGTCCTGCGGGTGCGAACTCGCCTCAAATTGATTCTGGTCGCCCCCCCGGGCTTCCTCGGAACGCATTGCCGGACGCAGTCGTGCTCAACACGCACGAGATCGAGGAAGTGCGGGTGGTGACAGTAGCCCGTGGGCTCTCACACCCTTGGGGGATGGCGTTTCTGCCTGGTGGCGACATGCTCGTGACTGAGCGACAGGGACGACTGCGAATGGTGCGTAACAGTGCCCTCGATCCCGAACCGGTCGATGGTGTACCCGTGGTTCTGTCACGAGGATTGGCGGGGTTGATGGATGTCGCGTTGCACCCGGACTTCCTCAGAAATCGCCTCGTCTATCTCAGTTACACCCGGCCGCTTGGCGAAACTGAGGGGACGGTGGCGTTAGTTCGTGGTCGTCTCGACGGGATGGCTCTACGGGATGTTGAAGACGTCTTTGTTGCCGAATCATGGGGCGGGTCGACTGCTTCGGCGCGCATCGCGTTTGCGCCGGACGGGTTGCTCTACATGACGGTTGGTGGTGCGTTTGGCACCAACCCAGGCGAATCGAAGGCGCAGAATCCGAACAGCCATGCCGGCAAGGTCTTGCGTTTGCGCGACGATGGCACCGTACCCGATGACAACCCGTTCGTAGGTCGCGATGGGTACAAGCCAGAAATTTTTTCGATGGGGCACCGTAACCAACAGGGCTTGACATTCCACCCGGTGACGGCGGTTCCCCTCGTGACCGAACATGCCGTGCAGGGGGGCGACGAGTTGAATGTCATCGAGCCCGGACGGAATTACGGCTGGCCAGTCGTGTCCTATGGGCGGCACTATGGTGGGGCTCGGGTGACGGACCGATTTTGGGCCGATGGCATGGAGGAACCACTTGTCTTCTGGGTACCGTCGATTGCACCGTCCGGTCTCACCTTTTACACCGGCGACCGGTTCCCCGAGTGGCGGGGGAACCTGTTCGTGGGGTCCTTGATGACCGGGCGCATCGGGCGCACCGGGCATCTTGAGCGCATCGTTTTCAATGAGGACGGTGAGGAAGTGGCCCGTGAGTGGCTATTAACTGAGTTACGCCGACGCATTCGAGACGTGAAGCAGGGCCCTGACGGATTGCTGTACGTGCTGACAGAGGAAAATCAGGCTGC
>DQEK01000087.1:0-2687 GCA_003533545.1 Acidobacteriota bacterium
GAGGCGCCCGATCCTCCAACCCGCTCGTACTACGTTTACGTGACCGCGGAATCGGATGACGAAGTGGCGATCGTCCGATATGGACCCGAGGGAATGGAAGTGGTCAAAACTCTCACCGTGGGGAGTTTTCCCGCTGAGATCGAAGGCCCTCATGGTGTCAGCGTGGATCCCGACGGTCGCCATTGGTACGTGTCGATAGCGCACGGTTTCCCCTATGGTAGCGTGCATAAGTACGAAACGGAGACCGACGCGTGGGTCGGAAATGTTGGTCTCGGGCTGTTTCCAGCGACCCTTGATGTGTCGCCGAGTACAGGACTGCTGTACGCGGTTAATTTCAATCTCCACGGTCCGTTGGAGCCGAGCAGTATTTCGGTCGTGGAGGTCGATACGATGACGGAGGTCGCGCGGGTCGAAACCGGCGTGCGCCCCCATGGGGGACGCCTCAGTCCAGATGGGGCATTCTTCTATTCAGTCAACATGATGGACTTCGACCTGGTCGAGTTTGACGCATTCGGCTTCAACATTACGCGCCGTCTCTCGCTCGGGGAGGGTGTTATGCCGACCTGGGTGACCCGACCGACCCAAGACGGCAGGGTCTATGTGACGGGCAACAACGTCTCCAAAATCTTTGAAGTGGACCTCGCCGCATGGCGCGTTCAGCGCGTCTTCGAGACCGGTGCTGGCCCCTATAACCTCGATCTCACCACGGACGGAACCATGCTTGTGGCTACCTACAAAGGTGGTGATGCCGTTGGATTTTGGGATCTTGAGCGGGGACGGGAGATCGCACGTACCGGCACTAGCCGGACCATTCCACACGGCGTCGTGGTCACCCCTGACGGGGAGTACGCTTTTGTGACTCTTGAGGGAGTTGGCTCAGACCCGGGGACGGTCGAGGTCTATCAGGTGGCTACCGGCGAGCGAGTTGGTGCCGTTGACGTCGGCAAGCAAGCCGGTGGGATCGCATTCTGGAAGACGGACGAGTAAGCGTACGCACCTAGCCGTCACGTTCTACTGCCAGCGCCACCCCATTGCCTCCGCCAAGGCAGAGCGTCGCGATACCACGTCTGGCGTCGCGCTGCCGCATGGCGTAGAGCAGTGTTGTCAGAATCCTGGCCCCGCTGGCACCGATAGGATGTCCGAGAGCGACAGCACCGCCATTGACGTTTACTTTGTTCGGGTCGACGTCCAATTCTTTGATGACCGCTACCGCTTGCGCGGAAAACGCTTCATTTAGTTCGATGAGATCGACATCCTTCAGTGACCAGCCGGTCTTTACCAGAAGCTTCTGGACTGCCTGTACAGGCGTCATCAAAAGCCACTTCGGGGCTAATCCGCTGACCGCCTGCCCCACGATACGTCCCATCGAGTGCAGGCCTAATCCTCGTGCTTTCTCGGCGGCCATTACGACAACCGCCGCCGCTCCGTCGTTTACACCGGGCGCATTGCCGGCGGTGACAGTGCCTCCTTCCTTCTTGAACGCTGGGCGCAGTTTGCCCAATGTCTCGGTGCTGGTCTCTGGGCGTACTGATTCATCGTGGTCCAGCCGAATCGGGTCGCTCTTCCGCTGTGGGATTTCGACGGGCAAGATTTCGTCCTTGAACAGGCCCTCTCGGAGGGCCCGCCCGGCCTTGTGGTGGCTGGCCGCGGCGAACGCATCTTGATCGTCGCGGGAGACGTTGTAGCGGTCGACGACTGCTTCGCAGGCGAGTCCCATGTTCTGGCGCTCGAGTGAGCACCACAAGCCGTCGTGGATCATTGCGTCGACAACTTCTCCGTGTCCCATCCGGAATCCCTCGCGGCCGCGAGGAAGCATGTAGGGCGCACTGCTCATCGATTCCATTCCTCCGGCAACTGCGATGTCGATGTCACCGGTCGCTATGCCCTGAGCCGCGAGCATCACGGACTTCAGGCCTGAGCCGCAGACCTTGTTGATGGTCAGCGCCGCGACGTGGTCGCTCAGACCCCCCTTTAGCGCCGCCTGCCGGGCCGGCGCTTGGCCAGCGCCGGCGGACACGACGTTGCCCATAATGCATTCGTCTACGGAGTCCGGTTCAATGCCGGCGCGCGCTACCGCCTCCCTTACGACTTTGGCGCCGAGCTCAGGAGCAGGCAGGTCCTTGAGGGACCCGAGAAACTTTCCAGTTGGCAGTCGAACGGCGCTGACAATGACAGACTCTCGCATGTGTGCTCTCCAGATATCAGTGCGTTACCCGGGGGGTCAGGAAATGCCGTCGCCCCGAGGTCCAGGGGATGACACGCTGATTGTCGTGACAACGTGTTCACCGAGCAGGCGATTTACCCGAGACATGATGAGGGGGGTTGAGCGATGGATTTCTCTAGCCCAGTGGCGGTTCGTTGCTTGCACGGTCAGGGTGCCGCCAGAGCCAAACGATACATTGGTGACCCGGTCCATTGTAGGGCCCACTGCGGCCGCCCAAGCGAGCGCCACTTTGCCGGGGGATAACGGCTGGTCTTGGAGCAGTAGCGCGAGCGCCGAGGTGGCGCAGTGTTTCGTGGCGATCATCGACCAAACATTGATTGGGCTTAGTGGTTCCCGGGCGCTAGACGCCCGTTCAAGGAGCGCCCAAGGCCATAATGTATCATCCGTCGGTGCGACTGGTTCTGGCATCACGCTCCCCTCGGCGGTCCGAGTTGCTGTCCTGCGCGGGTTATGAATTCAGCGT
>DQEK01000087.1:3094-3496 GCA_003533545.1 Acidobacteriota bacterium
CAAAGTGGCACGGGTGGCTGGCAACTATCCGGGCGCTGTGATACTCGGTGCCGATACCGTGGTCGTGGTCGACGGCGACATCTTTGGCAAACCGCTCTATGATGAGGCTGCTGGGATGTTACGCCGGCTGTCCGGCCGAACGCACGACGTGTTGACTGGTGTCGTGTTAACGATGGGTGGTCGATGGTGTTCCGAGGTAGCCTCGACCCGCGTGACGTTTCGCGACCTCACCGCCACAGATATCGCCTGGTACCTCGACAGCGGAGAGTCGGCTGGTAAGGCCGGCGCGTATGCGATTCAGGGTCGCGCATCGCGTTTTGTGACACGAATAGACGGCTCTTATAGCAATGTGGTGGGTCTTCCGGTTGCTGTGGTCGACCGCTTGCTGAGGGAAATATGGAT
>DQEK01000087.1:3861-4954 GCA_003533545.1 Acidobacteriota bacterium
GGGTATTCTCGCACCGCGGCTTTTTCGCGATTGCGGTGACGGAGGCCCTACTAGACCGCCTTGCTAACTTGGGGCCTTTGAGCCATTGGACGATTGACCGGCTGCCTGTGCCGCGATATCCTAGTTTCTCTAGGGTGTAGGGACGTTCAAGTCGTGAGGCGCCAGTTGCTTATGTCAGCTAAGACGGTGAAAAAACTGTTGACCACCATAGTGCTAGCGACAGCACTCGGGGGCTTGCTCTGGGGGACTCTTCAGGACGGCACCGAGTACTACATGCACGTCGACGAGGTGCTCGCTGAGCCGGATGCTTGGTACGGCAAGAACCTGCAGGTGCATGGTTACGTCGTTGAGGGGTCTCGGGCGTGGAAACCAGACACTCTGGAGGTTCGGTTCCAGGTTGAGAACAATGGCGCCGTGATCAATGCCGAGTACACCGGTATCGTTCCTGATACTTTCCAAGACGGGTCGGAAGTCGTCATCTCCGGGCAGCTTAGCCCGCACGGGTTCTCGGTTAAGCCCAACGGCGTGATGGCCAAGTGCCCGTCTAAATACGAGCCTAAGCCGACGCTGACTGGCGAGAGCGCATCAGCATCCGGTGAGTAGCCGCGGGTAACACGAACCAACTCTCTGTGTGTGGTGGTGACGGGTTACAGTCCCCCGACCCCTGCGCAGTTCTCAAGGCCTGACGATGGCATCCCTGGGTTCCTTCACGCTCCTGGCAGCCTTTGTCGTTTGTAGCTACGCGGCGGCTGTCTCAGTGGCCGGTGCGCGTCGACGCTCGCCTCGCTTGATCGAGAGTGGCCTCGGCGCTTTCTATCTCGTGGCCGCGTTGATGTTGCTTGGTTCGGCCGTGATCGTTCACGCGTTCATTACCGGCGACTACTCGATTCGCTACGTCGACCAGTACTCTGACTCGGCCCAGCCGCTGTTCTATCAGATCACCTCCTACTGGGGGGGGCTTGATGGCTCAATCATGTTTTGGGTCACGTTGTTGTCTATTTTCGGAGCCTGCGCCGTCTATTCGAATCGGGAGCGCCAACGAGAGCTGATTCCCTACGTTGTCGCGGTTATCGCGGTCGTGCAGATGTTCTTT
>DQEK01000021.1:0-1301 GCA_003533545.1 Acidobacteriota bacterium
AGCACGGTGATCGGATGAAGAACTATACGGTGGGTTTCAGCGAGCCGTATCTCTTCGGGAAGCCGATTACAGGCGGGCTCAACGTCTTTCGGCGAGATATTCAGTTCATCAATCAGTTCACTCAAAGTTCGATCGGTGGCGGGGGGTCGATTGGGTTCCGGGTGGGGCAGTGGTCTCAAATGTTCGTGGGGTATTCCTATGAGGCAACCGACGTTAAAGAGCTGAATCCGATCTTTTTGAGACCCGACATCCTACGTTTCAACCCGTTTCTGCAAGATGCCCTTTTACTTGGCGTCGACGGCGCCAGAACGATCAGTAAGGTGACACCGAGTTTTCGCTACAACACGGTCGACCACCCGATTTTTCCCACAACCGGCAAGCAATACAACCTAGCGATTGAACTGGCGGGGGTGGGGGGAAACACCAAATTCTACAAGCCGACCGCGGAGGCAATCATGTATCTCCGACACGCGCCGAGGTTGTCGTTCGGTTTTCGAGCCCGTGCAGAATATATCGAGCCGATCGGGTCCAGCGAGGTGCTCCCGATCTTCCAACTGCTGTCCATGGGCGGCGACTTTAGCTTGCGAGGCTTCGACATTCGGAGCATCGGGCCGGGTGACTCGAACCTGGCCGGGCTCGTGATTGGAGGCAACAAGAGCCTCTTGTTCAATGCTGAGTATCTGATCTCGATTTCCAATCCGGTGCGAATCATCATTTTCTATGATGCCGGACAAGTGGCTGATTTCGGCGAGCCATTTACCAGGGAAAATTTCTATACCTCGACGGGGCTTGAGTTGCGCTTTTTTATGCCGGTGCTTAATGTGCCGTTCCGCCTAATCTACGCTTGGAACCCCAAGGTGGACGGAATCCTGAATGATCGTTTCCAGCCGCAAGAATCGTCCGTGTTCAAGTTCGCTGTTGGCACGACCTTCTGAGTCAGGTGATGGGTGAACCCATCCTCCAAGTTAGCGCTGGACTCGGGGAAGCTGGTATTCTACGGGACAGTCTGGCGGGTGTGTATCGTGGCCTGCGGGACTGTTCCTGTTCGACCGATAGATAGGGAAGAAACGCGGCAAGACCGCATAACTCGAAGGACTGATCAGATGAGATTGTTGACTGTGGTCGCGACCGCGATGGTCGCCTTCGTGACGGTAGTGACCCCGGGGACCGCTAATGCGCAGCCGCCAGCTCAGCCACCGCAACCGACGCCCGCACCTCCGGCACGTCTCCCGTTTCCCGCGGGCGCGACCCACGCCTATGTAGACCTGCAGGCGGTGGCCAGTCAGTCCAGAGATGGCCAA
>DQEK01000021.1:1685-17939 GCA_003533545.1 Acidobacteriota bacterium
ACCAGAAACGCATCGCTGCAGGCTAGTCAGCAGCAGCTCCAGCAGAACAGCAACGTTGCGAGCCCTGAGTCCCAGTTGCTATTGCAACGTGAGATCGAACGGATGACGATCGATATTCAACGGATGACACAAGACGCCGAGGCTGACATCGCGCAGTTGCAGCAGACGTTGCAAATCGAGTTTAACGAGAGGCTCTTTCCGGCCCTTGAGCAAGTCGGCGCTTCAAAAGGACTTCAATTTATTTTTAACGTCGGCGAAGGCGGTCTAGTTTGGGCCAACCCGGCCTTGGACGTGACCGCCGACGTTATTGAGGCCCTTGATGCTGGTCAGGTCCCGTAACGAGTAACGCCTGCTGCCGGTCTCTTCCGGGGGGCGTACGGTAGACGTGCCGACCGGGACCCGATAGACTGAGGCGCCTGAGGCGATTCGCCGGCGGCCCCGTCCTGGGTGGTCGCGGTGCGGGTGCCGTGCGCGAACGACGTGTTCCTCGATATCCCAGACTTGCTCGATAGGCTCTGCTACCGCTATCCGTTTCCGCTCGTCGACGGGGTGCTTGAACTCGATCCGGGCGTTCGTATTCTGGCGGTCAAGAACGTCACGGTCAGCGAAGAGGTTTTCCAAGGACATTTTCCTGGGACGCCGCTCATGCCTGGCGTCCTTATGGTCGAGGCTCTGGTGCAAGCCGCTAGCATTCTGGTGCTGGGACATGACCGGGAGTCGACAGCGATACGCGCGGTACTCCGAGGGGTTAATAACGCCAGGTTTCGCCGCATGGTCCTACCCGGCGACCAGCTTCAGCTAGAAGTGACAATTCGGCGACGTCGACGCCGGCTTGCCGTGGCAGCGGCCGTGGCTCGGGTTGAGGACCAGATTGTCGCTGAGGCTGAACTGCTCATCGGCCTGGCTTACGACGAGGCGAGAATCGATTCGAGTGCGCACGTGGCGCCAAGCGCAGAAGTTGGTGCTGGAAGTGTTGTCGGCCCCAACGCCGTGATCGGACCTGACGTCCGGATTGGCAAGGGTTGCCGTATTGGTGCATCTGCGGTCATTGACGGCTGGACGGAGATTGGCGATGAGAATCAGGTGTTTCCATTCGCCTCGATTGGTCTGATTCCTCAGGACATGAAATTTCACGGCGAACGAACGACGCTGGTCATTGGTCGTCGGAACACCTTTCGAGAATTCGTCACGATCCACCGCGGGACAGAAGGAGGCGGTGGCGTCACTCGTATCGGTGACGACAATCTGTTCATGGCCTACGCCCACGTGGCGCATGACTGCCGCGTCGGCGACAAGACCATCGTGAGCCATGGCGCGACCTTGGGCGGTCACGTTTCGGTCGAGGATCTTGCGATCATCGGCGCTTGGTCCGCCGTGCACCAGTTCTGTCGCGTTGGCCGCCAGGCCTTCATTGGCGGCGCTTCGGTCGTGACGCTTGACGCCTTACCGTTTGTTCGCACGGTTGGTAACCGCGCTCGCGTCTATGACCTCAACGTCATCGGGTTGCAACGCCAAGGAATGCAGCCAGGAACGATCTCAGAACTCGATCGAGCATTCAGATACTTGTTGCAGTCAAAATTGAATACCACCCAGGCTCTGGAGAGGATTGAGCAGGACGAGATACTGCAGTGTGAGGAAGTTGTGTATTTGGTCGAATTCATCCGGTCCTCCCAGCGAGGTGTCAACCTTCGCCGTCCACCCAAGCGGATGGAAGCAGCGGTCGCTGACGAATAGCGTAGTACCTGTGCTGGTGACGCGTTAGAAACATGCCAACCACACGGTTTTCAGATGCCAGCAATTGGTAGCGGTCGACCCAGGGTCGCGGTGGTGGGGGTCGGCCATTTTGGTCGACATCACGCCCGGATTCTCTCTGGGCTCCCTGAGGTCCATCTTGAAGCGGTGGTGGACATTGACGTTGCGCGGGCTGAGAGCGTTGCGTCAGAGACCGGCACGTCGCCAGAAACAGATGTCACTGCGCTTGACGGTCGTGTCGATGCGGTGACCCTGGCTGTGCCGACGGCGTCTCACCACGCTGTAGCCGTACCGTTACTCAAACGCGGGGTGTCGGTGTTGGTTGAGAAACCGATGGCCAGGTCTGTGGCAGAGGCAGACGAAATGATCGCCGCGGCTCAGGCCAGCGGCGCTGTGCTTGCCATTGGGCATACCGAACGCCACAATCCGGCGGTGACGGTGGCGCTGCCACTGGTGCGGTCACCTCGATTCATTGAGGTTCATCGCATTGGCGCCTTTCCCGGACGCAGCCTTGATATCGACGTCATCTTTGATGTCATGATTCATGACCTTGACATTCTACTGACGGTGGTTGGTGCAGAGGTGACGTCGGTTGAGGCGGTGGGTGTACCGGTGTTGACGGACCGAGTTGACATCGCCAACGCGAGACTCAGATTCGAGTCCGGGTGCGTTGCGAACCTCACGGCGAGTCGGATTAGCCGCGAGCGAATTCGGAAGCTACGTTTTTTTCAACAGGACGCCTACATCTCGGTCGACTGTGCCGAGCAGGAGGTGGAGAGGTGGCAAGTGGCACGCTCCAAAGGGACGACTCCCGTGATCGACGGTGGGAAACTCAACGTGCCGCGCGGCGAGCCCTTGGAACGAGAGCTAGATGATTTTATGACCTCGGTGTTGGCTGCATCGTCGCCTGTGGTTGGCGGGGTCGCTGGGCGGGATGCACTGGCGCTCGCCCATCGCGTAGCCCAAGCCATGGGGACGCCATGAGTGAAGACGTGGCTGGGGTCTCGCAGAAAATTTTGACGGGGATTCGACTTAACGACGAAGAGTGGGCTGAACTGCTAACAACGCGAGATCTGATCTCGCTAGGAATGGCGGCCGACGCGGCGCGACGTCGTCGTCACGGGGATCGGACGACGTTTGTCCAGATCGTGGAAGTCCCGGTGGTTACGAACGCCACTCTCGGATCCTTGCCTGAGCAGGCCCGTGAAATCAGGTTGACTGGGCGCCCGGAGACTACGGCGATGGCGATCGAGCGGGTGGAGGCCCTGGTGAGTGTCGGCGGGGGACTACCGGTCACGGGCTTTAATCTGACCGATCTGTTCGAATTGAGCGGACGGGATTCTGGCCGACTTGTGCAGGTGCTTGTTTCGTTGCGTGAGGCGGGCTTGGGCCTGGTTGGTGAGGTGTGGGCCGAGGGCCCGTTGCCTGCTGAGACTGCGTTCACGGTGTTACGAGAAGGAGGCATGTCTGCGGCGCGATTGACATTGGGAGAATCAACTGGTGACGAGGCACTCTCGCTTATCCGTCGTATCGCGTCATGGAGCGATGCCGGTTCAGTGTGTCGGTGCTTAGCACCGTTGCCGCGGTCATTGGCCTCACCGCCGACGACCGGATACGGGGACCTGCGTCAGGTTGCACTGGCTCGACTCCTGGTTGACAATATCGAGTCGATTCAGGTCGACTGGTCGAGTTACGGGCCGAAACTGGCTCAGGTGGCCCTGACGTTTGGGGCCGACGATGTGGATGCGGTTGCGTCCGTGGGGCATGACGAGCGTGGGTGGCGCCGCTCGCCCGGAGAGGAGATTCGGCGCAACATTACCGCTGCCGGTTTTACACCGATGCTGCGAGATGGTTGTTTCAAGGCGGTCAAGTCATGAGCGCGATCCGTGTCAGTGCAGTTGAGTACCTGAATGCCAGACCTCTGGTGCATGGTTTAGAGGCTCGGTCTGACCTCTTCGATCTGCAATTCGATGTCCCTTCGCGCTGTTCGGCTCAGTTGCACGAGGGGGCGGTTGATCTTGGGTTGATTCCTAGCATCGAATACCTGCAGGGAAGGGATTACCGGATCGTGCCTGATGTGGCCGTCGCCTCCGAGGGAAATGTGGCTTCGGTGGCGTTGTTTACCACTCGACCTGCGACGTCATTGCGATCGATTGCTGTTGACAGCAGTTCACGCACCGCGAGCACATTGCTCCGAATTTTGTGCAGCGAATGGTGGGACATCGATCCGAAGATGGTCAAACTCCGTCCGGATTTGCCCGTCATGCTCAAGCGATGCGATGCCGCATTGGTGATCGGTGATCCCGCTTTGTTCCTGGACTACGAGAGCCAGGGACTCGACAAGGTCGACCTTGGGGACGAATGGACGGCGATGACTTCGCTTCCTTTCGTGTGGGCGATGTGGGTGGGGCGTGCCCAGGCGTTGGAGCCTGAGCACGTGGCGGCGTTGCAGGCCGCTCGTGTGAGCGGAGCCGAGGCAATCGATGAAATCGTTAACGCCAATTGTGCCGACGATGAAGAGCAACGTGAGGTTGGGCGTCGGTATTTCCGAGAGCATGTCTCGTTCGACCTCGACGAGCGTGCCCTGGCCGGGTTAAAAAAATTCTACGCATATGCCCGCGACCTCCAGTTGGTTCGGACCCCCACTGAACTCCGTTTCTTCGATTCATCGTCCGTATGAGCCTCGAGTCTATCGTTGCCAAGGTTGAGTCCGCCGGCCGGATCGATCGCGACGAAGCGCTGGCGCTGTACTCTGACGCACCGACCAACCTGCTCGGGCATCTAGCCGAGGTGGTGCGTGCCAGGAAGCACCCGAGCGCCATCGTTACCTATATCATCGACCGCAACGTCAATTACACGAACGTCTGTGTCGCACGGTGCGCATTCTGCGCGTTTTATCGGCCAGTGGGTTCGAACGAAGGGTACGTTCTTGGATTTGACGAACTCTTTAAGAAGATTGACGAGACGTTGGCAGTGGGCGGTGTACAGATTTTGTTGCAGGGCGGTCACAATCCAGATCTTCCTCTTGAGTGGTACGAGGATCTCTTTTGTGCCATCAAGGATAGATACCCGGATTTTAGGTTGCACGCGCTGTCGCCGCCAGAGCTGTTGCATCTGTCCCGTCTGTCCCAGCGACCGGTTCCGGTGGTCATTGAGCGTCTCGTCCAGGCTGGCCTCGACAGTGTTCCTGGTGGGGGAGCCGAGATTCTCGTGGACCGAGTGCGGCGGCTGCTGAATTGCGAGAGCAAGGCTACGTCAGACGAGTGGCTGTCGGTTATGCGCGTGGTACACGAGGTCGGCATGCGCTCGACGGCAACGATGATGTACGGCAGCGTCGAAACTGTGCAGGAGCGGGTTGAGCACTTGTACCGGCTTAGAGAGCTGCAGGACGACACTGGAGGGTTTACCGCGTTTATTGCTTGGAGCTACCAGCCATCGAATACCGAATTGGGCGGACCTGAGGCCACCAGTGTGGAATATCTTCGGACACTGGCGTTGTCACGGATCGTCCTGGACAACTTCGACAACCTTCAGGCATCGTGGGTGACCCAGGGGGGTAAGGTCGGACAGCTTAGCCTGGCGTTCGGCGCGAACGACATGGGCAGTGTCATGATTGAAGAGAACGTGGTGCGTGCTGCGGGGGCGGCCTACTGCATGGACGAGGTTGAGATCGTGCGAAACGTAGAGGATGCGGGCTTTATACCCAAGCGTCGTAACATGGTGTATGACATCCTCGGCGACCCACTGTGCCGAGATAGTGCCGTTCCTCGGCGCACTAAGCTTGCGGTGGCCAGGGCACCTGGCGACACCAGCATTCCGGCCGAACTGTCTGGGTATCCAGCTCGCACGCGGACGGGCAAGGCGGAGCGAGCGGTTGAGTAGCGGTGGTGCCCTGACTAACGGCGCTCGCGGGTGCACCCATGGCTGCGTACGGTGGTCCGATTGAGAGCTGCGACCCTTCCGTAGGGGGGAGAGTAGACGGGGTGAATTTGACCGATAGCCGCGTCGTCTCGATATGATTCGATACCTCGCCGACTGGGTGTTGCCAGTTGTCGAGCCGCCGGTGCAGAACGGGTGGGTCGATGTAGAAGAGGGGCGCGTGGTTGCTGTGGGGTCGCGCGCTAGTGATGGGTTTCCGGCGGGACCTTATGTCGATCTGGGTTCCACGGCAATCCTACCAGCGCTGGTCAATGCGCACACCCATCTTGAGCTTTCAGGATTACGGAATACGGTCCCACCGGCTGGGTCGATGCCGGAGTGGGTGTCCCGGTTGCTCGTACGACGTGCGGAGTTTGACGAACCAGACTTGGGGGCGATCAGGGAGGCGCTGGAGGAGGGAAAATCATCCGGAACCGGACTCTTCGGTGATATCAGCAACACTTTGGCTACCGTGCCGGTGCTGGAAGCAGCTAGCACCGCGGCCTGCGTATTTCATGAGGTTCTCTCGTTTTCTGATACCGACGCAATTGGCGTAGTGGAACAGGCACTTGGCCACGTCAGTGCCGCCGGACCAACGACCCACGTGCGGTTAGGACTGGCTGCACACGCTCCCTATTCGGTGGGGCCGGAAGTTTTCGACCAGTTGGATATTGCCATCCGCGGGGCATTCGAAACGCCCCGTTGCGTCCACTTGGCGGAGTCGCCCGAGGAGCTTGAGTTCCTGCTGTCTGGTCGTGGCCCCTGGCGTACACTACTTGAGCGGCTTGGTCACTGGAACCCGAATTGGAAACCACCAGGCTGCGGACCGGTCGAGTATCTCGACCGGATGGGGTGGCTTGGGCCGAATGTCATTGTCGTCCACGGTGTGCAGCTTACCGACGCCGAGCTAACCCGCCTGGCTGCAACTGGCACAACACTGGTGACGTGTCCCAGAAGTAACGTATGGACCGGCGTGGGCGAGCCCCCGATAGGCCGTTTCATCCGGTCTGGTGTCCGGTTGGCGGTGGGGACCGATAGCTTGGCGAGTGCGCCGGACCTTAACCTATTCGCTGAGCTCGCGCTAATGCGGCGTTGTGGCCCAGACGTTCCTGCGCGGCATTTGATTGCGTGCGCTACGACGGCAGGGGCGGCTGCATTGGGTTTTGCCGACCGGTTCGGTCGCATCGAACCTGGTGCACCAGCGGCGCTGATTGGTGTTAGTGTCCCGGCGGGTGTCAGCGATGTGGAAGAATACTTAGTTGGCGGCATTGAACCGGGTCAGGTGCGTTGGCTTGACCAACATGCCCCTCGGATGCCGGTCGATTGACACGGACTCCTGCCCATGTTGCGTCTGCTGCGCACTTACGCGTCCTTCGTGCGGTTCGGGCATTCGGTCTTCGCGCTGCCGTTCGCCCTGGTCGGGGTCCTGTTGGCCGCCCAGGAGACGTTCGTTGCACCGGCGCGGATAGGGTGGATCGTGGCGGCGATGGTGACAGCGCGGACCGCAGCGATGGGTTTTAACCGGATCGCTGATGCGCGATTCGACGCGTTGAATCTGCGTACGGCGAATCGGGAACTGCCGCGAGGAGAGTTGTCCTTGGGCGACGCGGTCTGGTTGGTGTCGGTGGCGTCGCTGGCCTTTGTCCTGATTACCACCCAACTCGGCTGGGTCTGTGTGTTGCTCTCTCCGGTGGCGCTGGCGATCGTATTCTGGTACTCGCTAGCTAAGCGGTTTACGACTTACAGCCAGCTGTTTCTTGGACTCGCCCTTGCGGTCGCGCCGGTCGGCGGTTGGTTGGCGGCTGGTGGCGGTCGTGGCTGGGAGCCTTGGTTGCTGGCTCTTGGTACCGGAACGTGGGTGGCCGGATTCGATATCTTCTATGCCTGTCAGGACGTTGAGTTCGATCGCGAGCAGGGACTGCGCTCGATTCCCGCCCGGTTCGGGGTCCGGCGTTCGTTGTCGATCGCGCGGTGGTTGCATCTCATAACTGTCGTGGCGCTGGCTGGGGTGGCACTTGTGACGTCGCTTGGGTTCTGGTACTTGGCCGGAGTAGGCGGCGTGGCTCTGCTCTTGGCGTACGAGCAGAGCTTGGTTCGAGTGGATGACTTGTCACGGATAAAACAGGCATTCGACCTGAACGGGTATGTAGGGTTCTTCTATCTGGCGTCTACGAGCGCAGCGATCTATGTCGGGTGAGGTGATGCGGTCAGTCGTAGTCGGTATTACTGGGGCCAGTGGTGCGCTGTACGCGGTTCGCACTGTTGCGGCGCTGCTGTCGAGCGGGGCGAGGGTAGAGCTGGTGGTGTCTGATTTCGGTCGCCGACTACTTCGTGACGAGCTGGGGGAGGCTGCTTCTGTCGAGCGGTTGTCGGAGTACCTTTCGAATACTTACGGTGACAACGTCAGGGCCGGCCAATTGGTGGTTCATAGCAACCGCGATGTTGGCGCTACTGTAGCGAGCGGAAGTTATTCTTGTGAGGGCATGGTCATAGTCCCGTGCTCGATGAAGACTCTTGCTGGTGTCGCCCACGGGTTATCCCGTACGCTCATAGAGCGGGCGGCAGACGTCATGCTCAAAGAACGCCGTACGCTCATTATCGTGCCCCGTGAAACACCGATGAGTCTCCCCCAACTGCGCAACATGGTTGCTTCTGCCGAGGCGGGAGCGCTCGTGCTCCCAGCGATGCCGGCTTTCTACCAAGGGCCGCGCACTCTCGATGATCTCTCCGACTTCATGGCCGGGAAGATCCTCACGGCACTCGACTTTTCCCACGAATTATTTCCTCCGTGGGCCGGATGAGTGGGTCGGCGACTGGTCCTTCGCTGAACAAGGACCCGCGTCGTATCGCTGACATGTTCGACGCGATCGCGCATCGGTATGACCAGCTTAACCGTATGCTGAGCGTTGGCCTCGACCGTCGGTGGCGCCGCCGAGCGGTCGAAGCACTCGAACTCCCGTCCGGTGCGCGCGTACTCGACGTATGTACCGGCACCGCCGATCTGGCAATGATGGCGGCCCGCCACGGTTCGATGCCGCGGTCGGTGGTCGGGGTTGACTTTGCAGCAGAGATGCTCGCTCTAGGTCGGAACAAGCTTCGGGTCACGCGGCTCGACAACACCATTTTGCTCGCGAGGGGGGATGCGTGTCGGTTGCCCTGCCTGGCGGACTCCGTCGACGCCGTGACCATGGGTTTTGGCATTCGTAACGTGGTAGACACTGGTGCGGCTGTGGCCGAGATTTTCCGGGTACTCAAACCGGGTGGGAGACTAGCGCTTCTGGAGTTCGGTGAGCCGAGACTCCCTGCCGTCCGAACTGTGTACCTTTGGTACTTCCGACAGGTGCTGCCGCGTATTGGCCGGATGCTGTCGAAACACACTGAGGCCTACGCGTACTTGCCGGCGTCGGTTAGTGCATTTCTGGCGCCTGAGGCGCTGGCGGGCCTGCTGCGTCGTTCAGGTTTTTGTGAGGTCCGTTTGGACCGATTGACGTTTGGAGTGGTCTGTCTGTATTCAGGCAAAAAATCAGCAAAAGCGTGAATGGGGTATCTGCCCACGGAAGATGCCCGCTGGTATACTGGGCGGGTTACTGGGCCCAGCACCTCCATGCGTTTTGACTTCGAAGACCGCCTCTTTGACATACCGACGATCGAGCCGGCGATGTCGTGGCGTGAACGGGTGCTGCTGTCCCTGTTCGCGCACGTCGCCTTCGGTCTGTTGCTAATTTTCGGTGCCCAGTTGCCGTTCGTACGAGACGCGGCCGAGCGCCGGGCCGAGCGCTTGGCGGAGCTGGAGTTTGACCAATTGGTGTTGCAACAAGACCGAACTCCTGATCAGCCTACGTTCATCTTCGTAGAGCCACTCGTCGACATTCCGGCGCCGGAGGCACCCCGACAAGCGCCGCTTTCTGATTTCGACCGCGAGGCCCAGTCGCTGTTTCAGGCTGAGGACTCATCGAATTCGCTTCCGAATTCAGAGGGCAACTCGCCGGAGTTCGTCGAGGAGGAGGAACTCTCCGATGGGCTCGACCGGGTGACCAGTGACGGGACGGAGCGCGAGCCCCAGGCTGTGCAAGGAACCGAGACGGTAGAGCTGGCCGACGACAGACTGGCCGAGGCGCTTGAGCCAGACCCGGAGGACCCCGGTGATGCGAGTGACCTGCGGCCGCCTTTGCTCACTGACCGGGGGACTGTGCCTCCGGATGCCTCGACGATTCCCCGCCCAGGGACGATTGTGAATCAGGCCGTCGGTCGCGCGGTTGCCGGGCTGGATTCCTTGGGTCGTGGGCAGTCGTTCCAGAACCTCAGAGGTCGTACAGACAAGTATGGCGACGACATCCAATTCGATTCGAAAGGGGTCGATTTCGGGTCTTGGATCCGTCGTTTTAGAGCCCAAATCTACCGAAACTGGTTGATCCCATACGCCGCCATGTCAATGTCAGGTCACGTGGTGCTGACCTTCAACATCCACAAAGGCGGTGAGTTGACGGAACTGACGGTTCATCGGCCTTCTGGCGTCAATGCCTTCACGAATTCGGCGTTCAACGCCATGAGTTGGTCGAATCCGACCTATCCGCTGCCACCCGAATACCCGGATGAGTCAGCCTTTTTCACCGTGACGTTCTACTTCAACGAGTTACCGCCCCGGCCGTAGGGAACAGCTCGTCTTTCAGTGGATGATCCATCCGCCGTTTTCGGTCATTGCTCAGCAGCCCGGAGGCGTGCTGTTTCTTATGGCTACGCTGCTCGCGGCCTGGTCTTGGTAGCTTGGGAAACAAAGACGTGGTGCGCACGGCCACGGGGCGTCCAATTCTCCTCGCGATCGTGGGACCGACCGCGACAGGAAAGAGTACGCTCGCGCTGTCGGTAGCCGAAGCGGTTTCCGCCGAAATCATCAGCTGCGACTCCACCGCCGTGTATCGTGGCTTCGACATTGGGACTGACAAGGTGCCTCTGGCAGTACGCCGGGGTGTTCCGCACCATTTGGTTGATGTCGCCGATCCAACTGAGGTTTATACGGCGGCTAGTTACAGCCGTGACGCTGCCGATGCAGTGCGCGCCGTAACCGCGCGCGATCGGTTGCCCATTGTGGTTGGTGGCACCGGTCTCTACTATCGGGCGTTAACTCGAGGTTTGTTTCCAGGGCCGGAGCGGGACACCGGCCTTCGGGCACGGCTAGTTCGGGTGGCGGAAAAGCGCGGCGTTACGGCCCTACATCGATGGCTGGCCTGTCGCGACCCTGCGTCGGCGAAGCGTATCCATCCCCGTGACCAAAAACGTTTGGTCCGGGCTCTCGAGGTTTGGTTGTTGACCGGCCGGCCGCTCAGTGCCCATTTCGATGCCACGCGATCGCCGATTGCCGATTATTCCGTTGTTGCCGTCGGGCTTCGGTTGCCCGGAGATTTGCTCCAAGCTCGCATCACACAGCGAGTTGACTCGCAGTTTGCTTCGGGCCTGCTGGATGAGATTCGTGGCTTGTTGCAGAGCGGCGTACCGTCGGACGCCGGACCGTTCAGTGGTTTGGTGTACCGCCAGGCGGTTGAGCATCTTCGAGGGGTGCGAGATGAGTCGGCCACCCGGGACCTAATAATTCGAGAAAACCGCCGTTATGCTCGGCGACAGCTGACCTGGTTTCGTAAAGAACCTGGCCTACAATGGCTGGAGACGCCGGGTGAGTGGTCTGATTGCTGCGTGAGGGTACTGCAGGCATTGGAGCAAGCCCGTTTCGACTAAGTCGCCTTGACCGGTCAGCATGTGCTCGTATTTTCACTGGGTGGTACTGTTTCGTGATTCGAACTGAACTGGAAGCACGCGAGGTCGAACATCTGGCGTCCTATGCGTCTAGGAGTGCCGAGTCGAAAGGGAGGCGACGGTTCGAGCCCGAAGACCCGATTCGACCGGCGTTTCAGCGAGATAGAGACCGGATCGTCCACTGCAAGGCTTTCCGACGACTCAAACACAAGACCCAAGTCTTTTTTTCTCCGATAGGCGACCACTATCGGACCCGGCTTACTCATACGCTTGAGGTCTCTCAAGTCGCTCGGACCGTAGCGAAGGTCTTGAGGCTGAACGAAGAACTCACAGAGGCAATATCGTTGGGGCACGACCTGGGGCACCCACCGTTTGGTCATGCCGGTGAGAAGGTTTTGCGTGACCTGATGCCCGATGGATTCAATCACTACGAGCAGAGCTTACGGATAGTCGATGTGCTGGAACAGGGGCACCGAGGACTCAACTTAACCTGGGAGGTACGTGACGGAATTGCCAAACACTCTAAGGGGAAAAATGGTGCGCCGGTCGGAGGTGAGCCTTCGCGGCGCGCATCCACCCTGGAGGGCCAGGTGGCTCGAGTTGCAGACATGATCGCCTATGTGAACCATGACATCGATGACGCGGTGAGGGCTGGTGTAATGGACGTGTCTGATTTGCCTCGTGAGGCGCTGGCTGTCCTCGGATACTCGTCTTCGGAAAGGATCGGCACCTTGGTGACGGACGTCGTCCGGCAGACCCTTAGTAGCGGTCCAGAAGTGGTGTTATGCATGGGCGACGATGTCCTTAATGCCCTCCTGGAACTACGTAGGTTCCTGTTCGAAGCGGTGTACGAGAACGACGTAGCGACGGCGGAGTTCGAGAAAGCCGAAGGCATTTTGGGGGGGCTATGGCGTCAGATCAGACACGAGCCTGAGAACTTTCTTGATGGCCGTACTGTGGACGAAGAAGGCGTCGACGCAGCCTCCCGTGACTTCATCGCTGGAATGACAGACCGGTATGCGGTCGAACTCTACCAACGCTTGTTCATTCCAAAGCCGTGGGTGGGTGTCAGCTAGCTTGAGACGGCGGTGTTCGTTACGTTGGCTTTGGTGACCTGGTGTCTCGCTAAACCATCACAAGGCATCGTCTAGCGAATCCAAACTGGATTTCTGGCGTCGAAACTCTATTTGGATTGCATTTGTTCAATTTGCTCGGTCGAGCGACACACGGGAACGCCGGCTCTCGTGCGCGCGGAGTAAACAGTTGGTGCTGTATAATCAAGGATTGTTTCTGGTCCTGACCGCCAGTCCGCGTATATGAACCGAGCAACACAGCCATTGGCGGCTTTGCCATGGGTGGGTGCTATGTCGGGACTGGCATTTCTGGTCGGTCGGCTTGTATGTGGAGGCGGAAGTTGTGCCCACGCTGACCAACCTCGACCTCCAGGATATCCAGGAGGCGAGGCAGCGGGTTTGTCGCACGTTCCCCGGAACGGCGTTTAGCTCTCAGGCTGAAGGCCAGTACGGGGTGTCCGACACCGTAACCATTGATCTGGATGTTCGTAAGGATGGTCGTAAGTTCCGACTTGTGGGGGCGTTCGAGGCGCAGCTTGAGCTTGGCTGCTGTCGCTGCCTCGAAGCTTTTAGTTGGCCAGTCAGCGTTGATGTCGACTTGCTCTATCTGCCCGCGTCTGACGGCATGGGTGAGCGTGATGTCCAGATTGAAGAATCCGATCTCAGCACGGCGTTTTATCACGACGAACAGATCGACTTGGTCCAACTCGTGGACGAGCAGTTTCAGCTGACGTTACCGATGAAGCCGCTCTGTCGGCGCGATTGTCGTGGGCTCTGTGCGGTGTGCGGTGGGAACCGGAATGCCACAGAATGCAAGTGCGTTGAAATTTGGGAGGACCCCAGGCTTGACGTGCTGAGGAGCTTGTTGAAACAGTAGCCTTTGAAGGTCAGTTAGGGAGCCTGACTGGCAAAGAGGGCGCGCGCGGGGTGCCTATGGACGCCCTCGGGCCCAATTTTGTGGACTAGAGAGAGGACGGAACACATGGCCAATCCCAAAAGACGGCACTCCAAGTCGCGCACAGCGAAACGGCGCACCCACCAAAGTTTGGATCCGGTCATGCTTGGGGAATGTCCACAGTGTCACGAGCGGAGGCCCTCCCACCAGGTGTGTCCGCACTGCGGATACTATCGGGGTCGACAAGTTCGGCCAGTCAAGGAGGTCTAGCGGTTTACCGGCGCCGCCGCCGACCTCAGAGCGCGGTGAGACATCCTGTTCCGCGGGGTGTTTTCGACTAACGGCGCTTCTATCCTCAATCCTCAGCGGTAAACGTGAACTCCAGGCAGTCGTATTCCGAGGCGGCACTGTGGGTGCAGGTTGTTCTTGACGCTGTTGACGGAGCAGACTTCACTATTCGCGAGCGTGTCAGCAAGACTGGGAGACGATGTGTCCGTCCAAGTTGCACATGGTCTTTGGATGGCGACGGTCACGCAGCCGGGTAGAGGTCGCCACCGAGGCGGCCGCGCAAGGACAGGGACATGATTGCATTTGTCTTTCCGGGTCAGGGGTCCCAGCAGGTTGGGATGGGAAGTCTGCTAGCCGACAATTTCCCCGAGTGTCAAGAGACGTTTGAACAGGCGGACTCTGCACTGGGAATTTCATTAAGTTCGCTCTGCTTTGAGGGTCCGGCCGAGCGACTAATGCTGACGGAGTACACGCAACCGGCGCTGGTCGCGGTGGCGGTCGCCGTCGCACGTGCACTGACGGCACGTGGCGTCAAACCAGCGCTTCTGGCAGGCCATAGCCTTGGCGAGTACTCGGCGCACGTCGAGGCGGGTACCCTGTCGTTTGCGGACGTGCTCAGGACTGTGCGGAATCGTGGGCGCTACATGCAGGAGGCGGTTCCCGTCGGTGCCGGAGCGATGGCGGCGGTCATGGGACTTGATGAGCCAAAGGTGGTGCAAGCCTGTGCTGAGGCGGCTGAGGGGCAGGTGGTGAGTCCAGCCAACCTCAACGCCCCAGGACAAATAGTCATCGCTGGCGATAGGGAGGCGGTGGAACGTGCCGGGGAGAGAGCCAGGGCACTTGGTGCCAGACGGGTCGTGGCGTTGGCTGTTAGCGCACCGTTCCACTGCGCTTTGATGCGACCTGTCGAAGAGCGTCTGGCTCCCGAACTCCGTTCGCTCGTTGTTTCCGATCCGGTCGTACCCGTGGTAGCCAACCTCGATGCGGAACTAAAGTGTGACGCAGCATCGTCGATCGCGGCGCTTGTGGGACAAGTTACGGCCCCAGTTCGTTGGGAACAGGTGGTCAGGCGCCTTGCATCCGAAGGCGTCGACACGTATGTTGAGGTGGGTCCGGGTTCTGTACTGGGCGGAC
Source organism: Acidobacteriota bacterium (assembly GCA_003533545.1). Classification (GTDB taxonomy): domain Bacteria; phylum Acidobacteriota; class Vicinamibacteria; order Vicinamibacterales; family UBA8438; genus DQEK01. Next base: position 16,494 of record DQEK01000021.1, read on the forward strand.
TTATCCGTCGCATACACCGTGGTGCGAGGGTGCTGTCCGTGTCGGACCCTGAGAGCGTGGCGGGCGCGGAGTCGATGCTGGCAGGATGAACAAAACCGCCAACGTATCGTTCCTGAGTGCCCAATCCTCAGAGGCCGTTTCTCGAGCAGCTACCATCGTTCGTGTCTGTCTGGCGGCGTTTGGGAAACGGCGTGACAGCGAAGGCCAAAGCGAGGTGCATGAGTAGTCTCCAGAACCGGGTGGTGATCGTCACCGGGGCCTCCAGGGGTATCGGGCGCGCCGTCGCGGTTCGTTTCGGGGAGGCGGGAGCTGTTGTTGTGGCAGCGGCTCGTGGCAACCACGCCGATGCCGTGGCTGAGAAGATTCGCGGTGAGGGTGGTCGGTCTTCGTCTGTCAGTGTCGATGTTACCGATACGAAACAGATCGAAGCGATGGTTGGCATGGCGATCGAAGAGTATGGTCGAATTGATGTGTTGGTGAATAACGCGGGTATAGTACGGGACCAATTGACCATGCGGATGACCGCTGCCGATTGGAATGCGGTCATTGCCACTAATTTGACGGCGGCTTTCACCTGTTCACGGACGGTTTTGCGTCCAATGCTGAAACAGCGGAGCGGGCGAATCATCAACGTCGGGTCGGTGGTAGGGCAGATGGGTAACGCGGGTCAATCCAACTATGCCGCCACGAAAGCCGGCTTGGTCGGGTTTTCGAAGGCATTGGCCAGAGAGGTTGCGACCCGGGGAATCACGGTTAATGTGGTCGCACCAGGGATGATCGATACGGATATGACTTCGGGATTGGCTAAGCCAGCCAGAGAGGCCATGCTGGCGCAGATTCCTCTGGGGCGCCTGGGTACACCGGACGACATTGCTAGAGCGGTTGGCTTCCTGGCATCGGACGAAGCAGCGTATATTACGGGACACGTGCTGGCGGTGAACGGCGGCATGTACATGTAGGAGGAAGTAAATGGCGGTTGCTGAGAAGGTGAAAGACATCATTGTGGAGCAACTCGGCGTCGACGAAGAGGAAGTTACCTCGGATGCCTCTTTTGTAGACGATTTGGGGGCGGACTCGTTGGACACCGTGGAACTCGTGATGGCGTTTGAGGAGGAATTCAATCTCGAGATCCCAGACGAGGACGCGGAAAAGATCACCCGCGTCAAAGAGGCCGTCGAATACATCGAGTCCCACAAGAAGTAAGCCGCGGTCCGCACTGGGAGTGATTGTGAGTAGGCGGGTCGTGGTTACGGGTGTCGGTCTCGTGTCGTCCCTTGGCGTAGGAACGGCGGCGACCTGGGAGGCCTTGTGTGCCGGGCGGAGCGGTATCGGTCCGATCACCAAGTTCGATGCTGCCGGGTTCGCGTCGCGGATTGCGGCTGAGGTTCGGGGCTTCGATCCGCTGGCCTATATAGGGAAGAAGGACGTCAAGAAGATGGACGTCTT
>DQEK01000021.1:18255-18500 GCA_003533545.1 Acidobacteriota bacterium
AAGATGGACGTCTTTATTCAGTACGCGGTTGCCGCGGCTGAGTTCGCGCGGGTCGATGCTGGACTGAACGTGACACCGGAATTGGCGACCAGGGTTGGGGTCTACCTCGCCTCCGGCATTGGTGGGTTCAGTACCATTGAGCGTGAGCATCGAGCGTTGCTTGAGGGTGGGCCACGAAAGATTTCGCCGTTCTTCATTCCGGCCTCGATCATCAACCTGGCCGCCGGCCAGGTCTCGATCCGCCT
>DQEK01000086.1 GCA_003533545.1 Acidobacteriota bacterium
GGCGTGCGGGTTCACCCGGTCATTGATGGCACGGGTGTCTGGAGCGTCAATGGCAATGGCGTAGACGAACGCATCGCTGCGCCGCAGTTGCCTCCGGACGTCGCGAACGTCCGCCTCACTGCCCGTATCCGATCCGTCAGAAATCAGCACCACGGCCGCTCGCTGATTGACCCGGAGCCCGAACATCGGCAGCGCCTCCATCATGGCATCGTAGATGCCAGTCCCGCCGTACGGACGAATATCGTTTAGACGGTTCCGGACCCGCCGAGGACCAATCGTCCAGGGCACGGCCACACGTGGTTCGTGATTGAAGACCGTGACAAAGACCTCGTCGAGGGGGTCGAGGAGCTCGGCAAGGAACTGATCAAGAGCGAGACGCGCATCATCGATACGTTGGCCGAACATGCTCTGGCTGACGTCGAGCACCACACCCAGACTGAGCGGGATACGCTCCCGTGTGAAGTGAGTCAGGGTCTGCGGCTCGCCGTCCTCGAAGACCTCAAAATCATCTTGGTCCAGGTCGCCGACCAAGCGCCCTGTTTCATCGACCACCGTCGCGGACATCTGTACTAGCTCGACACCAGCCCGGAAGACCTCGGCCCCATCACGTCGTCGGCGCTGCTCCTCTGGAGCGGCCGCGAGACCCACGGCGCCCATGGACACCGCCAGTACCGCCACCGTCAAGCCCATCTGGTCACCGATCATCGACAATACCCCGGGCCCGGCCCATCCTACGTACCAACGTTTGGTGCCGAGAAAAGAGCGTCTAGCTTCTAATGTAACCGCCACCCGACGTAGACCCCGAGCGCCTGAATATCGGGGTTACGACTTGCCCCATCAAGACTGTTGTTGGACACATGCAGCCATCGTGCGCCGCCAACCACATCGACCCGCGCATTGATCGGTCGCGACACCCCAACACCGGTTTGGGACACCAAATTAAAACGGGTGCCGTGGTTCGGCACCTCGTTCGAGGCGTACGACGCACCCGCACCAACCTCGGCAAAAACGACGGTCTTGCCCACTTCGAACATCCCAACACGGGCCATAAGGCATAGCGACGGCAAAAAGACGTCACCGAGTGGCTGTTGATTGACATAGAGAAGATTCGTCTCCAACCCCAGCCTCCAGCGGGAGGTCATCTGACGGGAGACGCCAACAACGGCCCCGCCCAGGCGCTCTCGAAATTGATTCATGTCCCACGATTCAATGAAGACACTTCCGGCAAATTCGACGCCCCACAGAGACTCTGGGGATTGCGGCGCAGACGCACCCTGGGTTGGCTGCTCGGCCGAATCGACGGACTGTGCAACGACCGCCGCTGGAAGAGTCAGCATGCACAGGAGCGCAGGTGTTAGTTTCAGGATTCGGAAGTGTCTACTCACGGAGGGTTCGCGTCCCAGTCGCGCACAAAAAAAAGGCCCGGGCGCTCACGCACCCGGGCCTTGCGAAACACCTAATCAACGGCGTCTATTCAGGCTCCGTCGCATCCCGACCATCAGCCGGGGCACCCGTGCCAGACGATCCCATGAACAACTTGCGACCATCCGCAAACGTCAGGTCACGACCGTTGCCCTTGTCGGATCCGTCCTTGGCCTGGTAGCCATCAACGATGATATCGGTCCCAGGAAGCAGGGAGTTCTTAGTGAAGCCACGGCGAAGCAGGGTGTTCGGTGTACCACCCTCAACCATCCAGACAGTACCGTCTGCAATGGTCTCGTGACCCTTAACCTCCAGGTGCACCCATGCGTGCGGATTAATCCACTCCATCTTCACCACCGTGCCTTCAAGGTGCATCGGACGGTTCGCGTCGAACTCCGCTGAGAACGCATGATGCGCAACCACCGGCACGGTGGCCAGCGCCAGCACAACCCCAGCCAAGACGATGGCAATCTTTCTTCGCATCTGTGTCTCCTCCTCGAAATAAAAATCGAAACTCACGAGATTATCAACATTCGGCGCGCGTTCGTCAACCATGAGATTACTGCGCGCCACTCACCGCCCTCTGCGCGTCTACGGCCCGAGCACTTTCCATGAGATTCGTCATGCCGTAGTTGCCTTCGTGACAGGCATACTCAAACAACGGTTGATCGTTGTGTTTCATGGGAATCGCCACGGTCCATGGCGACACGAACGAATCCGGATCGTCAACGGTGTACTCGTAGAGCACCGTACCATCGTCGATTCGAGTGAAGCGCTCAACCAACCGCATCGCCCGTCCCGATCCACTGAAACTGGTGTTGTCGGTGAAATTGGTACTCTCCACCACCAACGTGTCACCATCCCAGCGGCCCCGAGAGTCGCCACGCCACTGCCGCATCTCGTCCGGAAGATGGTCACGACCATCCAACGAGACGACCCGCGAGTCGTGCACCATTTCATTGAACAGCACCACGTAGCCTGGCGCCTGGAAGATCTGCACGTTGTTGTTGTACGCGCTCGGATTCATCGGCGGTCCCGCATTGAAGCCGAGAATGCAGCGTTCAGCGACCCCACGGTCCACCGGACTCCAAGCGTCACGCCGACGCATCTCGCGACGGGAGGCGCGCCTCGCCTGCCCAGCCTCGGTCAGGTCTGGAATCCGACCCTCCGGGGGGTCAACGACCAACGACGTCCGGCGGTCGTCAGTCAGTTCCTTGCCGTAATCCCACCAGAACTCGTTATACGCGTTCGCAACGTCGCCGGCACTGGAGAGGCCGTCTCCTGTACGCCGGTCCTTGTCCAGGAGCGCGACCCGCTCCCGTTCGTAGGCAGCTGCTTCCTCCGGTGTCAGCACCGACTTCCCGGCCAGTTCGCGAGGACGCTGCAGGGGGGTCAAACTGCGAAAATCCCACACCCCCATCAGGTCCGGGTCACCCCAGGCAGTCCTGAACGCCGG
>DQEK01000136.1:0-266 GCA_003533545.1 Acidobacteriota bacterium
GTGGTTTGGAACAGGAGACCGATGTGGCGGATGAGATCGTTAGGCTTGAGAAATCAGCCGATGACTGGAAGGACGTCCTTGAGACTGATCAACATGCGGTCTTGTTCACGGAAGCGACTGAGCCACCCGGGTCGAGTGTGCTGAATCAGGAGAAACGTCCAGGGACCTTCGTGTGTGCGGCCTGCTACCTGCCTCTCTTCGAGTCGGCCTCGAAGTACGAGAGTGGGACTGGGTGGCCGAGTTTTTTCATGCCGATTGAGGGTCGC
>DQEK01000136.1:683-7838 GCA_003533545.1 Acidobacteriota bacterium
AAGGATGGCCCAGAGCCGACCGGTGAGCGTTACTGCAATAACGGCGTCGCTTTACGGTTCGTTCCAGAAGGCGAAGCGCTGCCAGAACCGCGCGGTTGAGTGGGGCCGTTCTCGAACTGATCGGGGCCAGAGCCCTGCTCGCCGTGACTCGCTGTAACCACGACCGTGATAAATTTATGTTATGAAGATGTAATAATTATAACCTTGAGTAAGGTTCGACTTGCGCGATAGGATCGCTTCTGGTCTTGGTTAGTTTACCGATGCGCTGCTTGCTGTTGTCTCCTGCCGTGGTCGTTGTGCGCAACGTCGGCGTCGTCATTACGCCGACGGCCAGCGGATGATGCACCCGTCACCTGAAGACGAATTACGGGCCATCATCCTTAGCCGGGTGGTGGTTTTTTTTTGATGGGACGATTCTTATGAGCAATGTTCCAGGTAAGACGCGCAGCGGTGCGATTACGGACGGCCCCTCACGGGCGCCCGCTCGCTCCATGTTGAAGGCGGTCGGGTTCGACGACGACGCACTCGGGCGGCCCATTATCGGCGTGGCCAATACCTGGATCGAAATCGGGCCGTGCAATTTTCATCTACGGCGATTGGCTGAGCACGTGAAGGCGGGAGTACGCGCCGCTGGCGGCACACCGATGGAATTCAACACGATCTCGATTTCAGACGGCATCACGATGGGCAGCGAGGGGATGCGCGCTTCGCTGGTCAGTCGTGAAGTGATCGCTGATTCGATCGAACTCGTGGCGCGCGGAAATATGTTCGATGGACTCGTGGTACTGGTGGGCTGCGACAAGACGATCCCCGGTGGCGTCATGGCGCTGGCCAGACTCGATGTTCCGGGATTGGTTCTCTATGGCGGGTCGATCGCGCCCGGGCAGTACGATTCTCATGACGTCACGATTCAAGATGTATTTGAGGCGGTTGGAACCCACGCTGCTGGCAATATGACCGACCAACAACTGGCGACACTCGAGGCGGCTGCCTGTCCTGGAGCCGGAGCCTGCGGTGGGCAGTTCACGGCCAATACGATGTCGATGGTCTGTGAGTTGATTGGTATCTCGCCGATGGGATGCAATGCCGTTCCGGCGCTGGACAGCCGCAAGGAAGAAGTCGCGCAAGACGCGGGGAAACTCGTCATGGAGTTAGCCCGGTCTAACCGGTGCCCGCGACAGGTGATGACCCGCGAGGCACTCGAAAACGGAATCGCGTCTGTTGCTGCCACCGGTGGTTCGACCAACGCCGTGCTGCACATGCTGGCGATCGCTCGCGAGGCTGGGGTGTCGCTGACCATCGACGACTTTGACCGGGTGAGCAGGCGGACGCCGTTATTGGCCGACTTGAAGCCTGGCGGCCGGTTCGTGGCGACCGATCTTTATCAGGCCGGGGGCAGTCGTTTACTGGCGGGACGCCTCTTGGAGGCGGGGATTCTGAACGCGGATCCGGTCACTGTAACCGGAAAAACGATCGGCGTTGAGGCGAGCTCGGCTACGGAAGCTCCTGGGCAAGAGGTGGTGCGTCCGGTTTCTGATCCGATAACCCCTACAGGTGGCCTCGTCGTGCTGAAGGGGAATTTGTCTCCGGACGGCTGTGTCGTGAAGGTGGCCGGTGGCTATGAGACGAGACGGCATCGCGGACCGGCGCGAGTCTTCGACAGCGAAGAAGCTTGCTTCGCCGCGGTCGAGAAGGGGGTTCTCGAGACCGGTGACGTCGTGGTCATTCGTTATGAAGGGCCACGCGGGGGGCCAGGTATGCGTGAGATGCTGGCGGTGACGGCGGCCATTGTGGGTGCTGGGCTCGGTGACTCGGTTGCCCTGCTTACGGACGGCCGCTTTTCTGGCGCCACTCGGGGATTGATGGCCGGGCACGTGTCTCCCGAGGCCGCCGAGGGTGGTCCCATTGCCGCTATTCGAGATGGCGACGTCGTGGTATTTGACCTGCAGGCCCGCGAGCTTCGCGTTGAACTGGATGATGTCGAGATTGCGTCCCGCTTGCGGGAATGGCAGGCTCCGGCGCCCCGTTACACGAGTGGGGTTATGGCCAAATACAGTCGGTTGGTAACGTCGGCTTCTGAAGGGGCTGTGACGGTGGCGTAAGGGGCACGTTCGATAGTCGTGTGGGTTGTTGGACCGTAGTTTGAGAGCACACGCAAAGTGAAGGCGCGGTATGGGACAGATCAGAACTGGTGCACAGATTCTCTGGGAATCGCTTGTCAGGGAGGGGGTCTCGACTGTCTTCGGGTACCCGGGCGGCGCGATTTTGCCGGCTTATGACGCCCTGCTCGAGTATCCGATTCACCACGTCTTAGTGCGACACGAGCAAGGTGCTACCCACATGGCTGATGGATTCGCGAGGGCCAGTGGTGAGGTTGGCGTTGCGATCGCGACGTCAGGACCGGGGGCCACGAACATGGTGACCGGAATTGCCACGGCGATGCTCGACTCATCACCCATTGTCTGTATCACCGGGCAGGTTGGCAGCAAGTTGATTGGGTCCGATGCCTTTCAGGAAACCGACGTAACCGGTGTGACGTTGCCGATCACGAAACACAACTATTTGGTGTCGGATGTGGCGGAAGTGGCTTCGACCGTCCACGAAGCGTTCTACGTGGCCCGGTCGGGTCGTCCGGGTCCGGTGCTGGTCGACATCACGAAGGACGCGCAGCAGTCGTCGACTGAGTTCGTCTGGGACAGTAGTCCGGTGCAGCTTCCTGGATACCGACCGGAGTTGCGCGTTTCGGACGCGGAGTATGCCCAGGCGGTGGAGTTGATCAACGGCTCGAAGCGCCCGGTTGTTTTCGCCGGGCATGGCGTGATGCTGTCGGGAGCGGTGGACTTAGTACGCGAGTTCGCCGAGCGGGCGAACATCCCCATTGCGATGACGCTCCTGGGCATTGGGTCGTTTCCAGCATTGCACCCTCTGAATCTCGGCATGATGGGAATGCACGGCGAGGCATGGGTGAATCAGGCGATCCAAGAGGCCGATCTACTGCTGGCGTTCGGCATGCGGTTCGACGACCGCGTGACCGGCAATATTCGGACGTATGCGCCGAACGCCCGGAAGATCCATGTGGACATCGACCCCGCTGAGTTCAACAAAAATGTGCTTGTGGACGTCACGCTGGCTGGGGACCTGGCCAATGTGCTGCGTGATCTGCTACCTCAGGTTGACCGTGGAGACCGAAGTGACTGGTTGACGGCCATCGGAGAAATGAAGGGCGATTCGGCGGTGAGGGACGTTCAGAATCTGCCAGACACCGGGCACCTCTACGCGGCCCATGTGATCAACGATATCTGGCGGTTGACCGATGGGAAGGCCGTGGTGGTGACGGACGTGGGGCAACACCAGATGTGGGAGGCGCAGTACTATCACCACCAGGAACCGCGTTCTCTGATTACATCGGGCGGTCTCGGTACGATGGGCTTCGCGTTGCCAGCGGCGATCGGCGCCAAGCTGGCTAGACCAGACGCTGAGGTATGGGTTGTCGTCGGAGACGGTGGATTCCAGATGACGATGTGCGAGCTAGCGACCATCGCACAAGAGAAGATCAAACTCAACGTTGCCATCATCAACAATGGCTACCTGGGGATGGTGCGTCAGTGGCAAGAGTTTTTCTATGAGCGCCGGTATGCGGCGACGCCGTTGCTGAGCCCAGATTTTGCCAAGCTTGCCGACGCGTTCGGATTGCGGAGCGCTACTGTTTCTCGGCGCCAAGACGTGGAACCGACCATCGAGATGGCACGCGCTGAGTCGGGGGCCGTCGTCATGGACTTTCGGGTGGAACAGGAGGACACAGTGTATCCAATGGTGCCAGCCGGGGCCGATCTGGATGCGATGATCCGTCGTCCGAGTCCGAGTCCGATCGTCGAAACCGCCGATGACTAGACATACTTTCGCGGTGCATGTTGAGGACAAGCCTGGCGTGCTAAACCGGGTAGCCTCGTTATTTCGTCGACGGGCGTTCAACATCGAGTCGCTCACCGTTGGCCACACGGAGACCGAGGGCGTGTCTCGGATGACCATCGTGGTCGACACCGATACCAACGGGGCGCGTCGGCTGGAAGCGAATCTCTACAAGCTCGTGAATGTCCTGCGGGTTACCGACCTGACTGCGGAGGCGGTGGTCGCGCGGGAACTGACTCTCGTCAGGGTGGCGGCGAACCATGAAACCCGCATCCAGGTGATGCAGTTGGTCGATACGTTTCGAGCACGGGTGGTCGATATGACGACAGATTCACTGATCATCGAGGCAACAGGGACCGAAGAAAAGATCGACGGGTTGATGGGGGTCCTCGAACCCTACGGCGTGCTTGAAATGGTCCGGACCGGGCGCGTGGCTATGTCGCGCGGTTTACAGGGGAAGGTTCGCGGGCCGAACGGCGATGACGTGACTTCGCCGGAGACCGACGACAACGTGTCTCACTCCGTCTGACGTGCGATGCGATGCGTCATTTCACCCCGGCGACGTCCGGGATCACTGTAACCACGAGGCAGGACCAGTATGGCAACGATTCACTACGACGACTCGGCTGATCTTTCGCTCATCCAGGGCAAGAAAGTTACGATTTTTGGGTATGGCTCCCAGGGACATGCACACGCGCTGAATCTCAAGGACAGCGGCGTCGATGTACGGGTGGCATTGGCCGATGGCAGCCGCTCGCGGGCCAAGGCCGAGGCGGACGGGGTTACCGTCGACAGCGGGAGCGCGGCGGCTGCCTGGGCCGATGTCATCATGATTCTCGCGCCAGATACCAAACAGCGGGGTATCTATGAGGCTTCGATCGCCGGAAATCTGGAGTCTGGGAACATGCTCATGTTCGCCCACGGCTTCAACATTCGGTACAACACGATCACGCCGCCGTCGGATATCGATGTGACATTGATCGCGCCCAAGGCACCCGGGCATCGGGTGCGCGAGGTATTTCTTGAGGGGGGTGGAACGCCTGCGCTAATTGCCGTCGAACAGGACGCGACTGGAAACGCACAGCAACTGGCGCTCTCTTACGCGAAGGGGCTCGGCGTGACCCGGGCCGGTGTGATCGAAACGACCTTCAAGGAAGAGACGGAGACCGACCTCTTTGGCGAGCAGTCGGTGCTATGCGGCGGGGTCAGCGAGCTGATCAAGGCAGGTTTTCAGACCTTGGTCGATGCGGGTTATCAGCCCGAGATCGCCTACTTCGAGTGCATGCACGAGTTGAAGCTGATCGTCGACCTCATCTATCGTGGCGGTCTGAACTACATGCGCTATTCGGTGAGTGACACCGCCGAGCATGGCGACTACAGCGGCGGCCCCCGTGTTGTGACTGAGGCGACTCGCGAAGCGATGCGAGGCATCCTCAAGGATATCCAGGATGGCACCTATGCCGATAACTGGATTGCCGAGGACAAGGCCGGGCGCAACTCGTTCATGGCCAGGCGCAAGGCTGAGCAAGAACTGCAGATTGAGAAGGTTGGCGCCGAGTTGCGGGCCATGATGCCGTTCCTGGATGCCGTGACGCTGAAAGAATCGGTGTAATCCGGGGCTGCCGTCGGCGGCTGCTTGTTAGCCCGCGACTTCCGTCGTCCAGCGAACAATCTTCCTCATCAGTGAGGGCCGTCACCGACATTGCCTCGCGGACAACGATGGTCGCGCGGTCAGGCATGGCTCCCATCCGCTGGGGCCCTCGCTGCCGAGATCTCAATTTGCTGTTCGCGAATTCGGTCGAGAAATCGCCCAGCTGCTTCGAGAAAATCCGGGTGCCACTCATGGCCGCCATCGAATTGGACAGTGTCGAACCGACTTGCTCGAGACTTGAGGATGTTCCGGTCTTTACGCCACTTGTCTTGGGTGTACCACTGGTCGTTTAGTCCGTGTCCCAACAGAATCGGAGGCCAGTGCTGTGACGGGGTGTCGTGCAATTCTGGTGGGATATCGCCAGCCAGCGCCAGAAGGCCCCGGCATGTGTGCTTAGTGGAGAGCGCCGCGCGGTACGCCATCGCCACTCCTTGGGAAAACCCGGCGTATACGAGCGGCGTGTCTGGATCGCCGGTCGCACGGAGTGCGGTGACCACGTCGCTAACGTAAGCCAAGTTATCCCGGATCATCTGTTCCCTGTCTTGACTCGTCATCCACGAGGCGACGACTTGTCCGGTGCGGGTCTGGTAGAAGCGGTGCAACCCTTGCACCGAGGCGACACGCCAGTGCTCGACGCCGGGAATCCCTTGTAAAGCCTCAAGGTGCCGCTCGGCGCTCTCGCCGTATCCGTGAAAGCCGACGAGCAGCGGTGCTGGCGAACCGGACGTGGATGGAAGGACGAGGTATCGTCCGAGCGCCTGGGCCAGGATGGTGTGCACGGTTGGGGACGGTGTGGCAGCCATGTGTTCGTCATTGTAGTTGAGCCATGCGGGACGGGTCGGCGCACAGCCATCTCTGATGTCCATGAGATAATCACGGGATGTCGGTTGTTCCGTTCGACCAGTTGCCGGGGGATGCACGGCTCTGGATATTCGCCGCCGAGCGGCCGTTGTCTGAATCGGAGCGGGGCCGGGTTCTCGGAGCGGTGGACGCGTTCATCGGGCAGTGGGCGGCTCATGCGGTGCCGTTGACCACGGCACGAGATCTCAGATACGACCAGTTCATCTTCGTTGCCGTCGACGAGCGGGCGGCGGGCGCGTCCGGTTGTTCGGTTGACGCTTTGGTGCGGCAGATGAAGGGTTTGCAGGTCGAACTCGGCGTTGAGCTGGTGAATCACACGCCCGTGCTGTATCGCGATGGAGATGAGATCGCCAGGGTTGCTCGAGAGGAGTTCGCCGGTTTGGCCGAGTCGGGTAGCGTCAGTTCGGCGACCGTCGTCTTCGACAACACGCTGACCACGGTCGGCGCGGTTCGCGACGGTCTTTGGGAACTACCCGCTCGTGATTCGTGGCACGGCCGCGCCTTTTTTTAGTCCGGCAGTCAGTGTCGCTAGGGTTGTGGTTCCTTCCCTGTAGAGCCTCCCCGACGGTCTTTGCTGTGGTCTCACTGAGCTGGGAGCCGCATTGCTTCGGTCCTTGGCTAGGTTCCACGTCACATTCCAAGGCTGTTCCGGCCGCTTTTGAGCCGGTCGGGTTCGCGCGGGACACCACGGGCCGCCATGTCGCACTGAGAGAGAAGTGGTCGGGGCGCCCGGG
>DQEK01000355.1:0-1449 GCA_003533545.1 Acidobacteriota bacterium
GCCGCGGGCTGCAGTCCTGAGGGGGGCAGCAGCCTGACACAACGGATATCAGTCGCCACCGGTGGTACGGGTGGTGTCTACTATCCGTACGGTGGCGGTGTCGCGCAGGTCATCAGTGACCATGTCACGGGTGTCGAAGCTACGGCTGAGGTAACGGCCGGTACGGTCGACAACCTAAAATTCATCGCAAATCAAGGAGCGGATTTGGCATTCGCGCTGGCGGATTCGCTTGACGATGCCGCTACCGCTCAGGGGGCCTTCGTGGATTTCGGCGCGGTGCCGGCGCGAGCCATCGCGGTGCTCTACGACAATCTGAACCAATTGGTCACACTGGAAGGCAAGGGCATCGAGACGGTGTCTGACCTCCGCGATCAGATCGTGTCGACGGGATCTCCCGGTAGCGGCACTGAAATTACCGCGCGGCGTGTACTCGAAGCGGCGGGATTACATCCCGACGACGATATTCGCCAACAGAACCTAAGCGTCGCGGAGTCAGTCGACGCTCTTAAGGACGGTAAAATCGACGCGTTTTTCTGGAGTGGTGGCATCCCCACCGGGGCGGTACTCGACCTAGCGTCCACACCGGGACGTACGGTTAAGCTCGTTCCGAATACCAACACGCTGGGTTTCTTGCACGAGCGGTATGGGGACACGGTCTACCACGGAGTCACAATTCCGAGCATCACCTACCCTGGCATGGAGAGCGATGTCGAAGTCGTCGGCGTCGCCAACGTGCTAGTGGCCCACGAAACCATGTCTGAGGATCTGGCATACCGGATCACGCAGGCGCTCTTCGAGCACCACGCCCAACTGGCCGCGGTACACGCGGAGGCAGAAAAATTGAGTCTCGACAGCGCCGTAGTCGGTTCCACAGTGCCGTTCCATGAAGGCGCCGTCCGGTATTACCGTGAACAAAACGTCTGGCCGGGCAACTAGCGGCCCGTGGCCAGCGCTCGCTTCAAGGCACTACGGGATCTCCCTTTCACCCTTTTCTCGAACCGGACAAAGGGGGTAACCTTGGCCGTCATCCGGCCTCCCTTAAAGTTCGAGGTCCAGCGGTAGCGGTCATCGGCACTACCACAAACGACGAAACCGGAGTCCCCACCCTGGCGAACCCCCCTCCCCCGCAGCTCGATCCCCGCGACAATCCGGTCGCCGAAGTCCAGACCAGACAACTGACAGGCTTCCAGAACCGGCTAGTCACAACACTGGCGGCGGGGTTGTCTCTCTATGCTCTCTACGCGGTCGTGGCCATCGTGCAACCACAGGTTTACCGGGTCAGTTTTCTGCTGATCTCCTTAGTCCTGACGTTCATCCTGTATCCAACGTTACCGGCCTGGCGCGGACGAGTGGGCATCCCAGATTGGCTGTTGGCGGGCATTGCAGTGGTCGTACTCGCGTGGCCCATCGTTGACTTCGACCAGTTCGTACGTCGCGCGGCAACCCCCA
>DQEK01000355.1:1843-2728 GCA_003533545.1 Acidobacteriota bacterium
CGCACGGTCGGTTGGATCCTTCCTGTCACGGCCGCCGCGTTCTTGCTGTACGGATACTATGGCCCGTCACTGGAACTGATCGGCTTGGACCTTTTCGCGCACCGTGGCTACACGCTGGCCCGTCTCATAGGCACCCTCTACATGACTCTGGAGGGTATTTTCGGCGTTCCTTTGAAAGTGGCTGGGACCTACATTGTCCTCTTCACTATCTTCGGCGCCATGCTGCAGCACTCGGGCGCCGGACAATTCTTCATCAACTGGACGATGTCTGCTTTCGGCCGCTCCAAGAGCGGCGCCGGCCCAGGCCGCACCGTTACCTTGTCAGGATTCCTGCTCGGCACGGTGTCGGGGAGCGGCGTCGCCACGACGGTCACACTCGGGGCCGTCGCTTGGCCAATGCTTCGCCGCGCCGGGTTTTCGGCAGAAGTGGGCGGCGGCATTCTTTCCGCCAGCGGAATCGGCGCCATCATGGCGCCTCCGACCATGGGAGCTGCGGCGTTTCTCATCGCCGAGTTTTTACAGATCACGTATCTGCAGGTGATCCTCATGGCCATTGTGCCGGCCGTGCTCTATTACCTGTCGATCATGTTGATGATAGAGGCAGACGCTCGGCGCCTCGGCACAAAGGCCGTCGACGTAAACCTGCCGTCGGTAGGCGAATTGACCCGGCGGTCGGGTTATCAATTTCTGCCGCTCATCGCGATCGTTGTTTTTCTCGTCTCCGGAATGACACCGTTTCTTGCGGTGTTCCTGGCAACGATGGTGGCCATCATCCTTAGCTTCGTACGACGCGATACTGCACTGAAACCCAAACGGCTCGTCACGGCCCTGGAAACCGGTGGACGAGCCGTGTTGGCGGTAGTCTCCACAACAGCAACGGCAGGC
>DQEK01000208.1:0-3723 GCA_003533545.1 Acidobacteriota bacterium
GTCACCGGGGGATCGACAATTTCTAGCATCATGTAGGCGCCGGCACCCATGACTGGCGGCATCAGTGCTCCCCCAGAACTGGCGGCGGCCTGGATGCCGGCGGCGGTCGTTGCCTTGAACCCCGCACTGCGCATCATCGGAATCGTGAAGGTGCCGGTGGTAGCAGTATTGGCAACGGCGCTGCCAGAGAGGGACCCCATCAAGCCGCTGCTCAGCACTGCCACTTTGGCGGGTCCGCCGGGGCTCCTGCCGAAGACCGATTGGGCAAAGTTGATGATGAATCCGGTTGCTCCGGTTGCGGCGAGGAATGCGCCGAAGATCACGAACAGGAACACATACGTGAACATCACGCCGAGAGCTACGCCGAACGTGCCCTGGGCCTGCAGAAAGGTTTGCGCCACGATCCGATCGACGGAATAACCCCGGTGTGGGAACAACCAGTCTGGCATGCTGGGTCCGATGTAGGCGTACACCAGGAATAGGCTGGACAGGATCGGTAGCGCCAGACCCAGCGACCGTCGGGCCGCTTCAATGACTAGGAACAGACCAATGATCCCCACCAGGGTGTCGCTCGTGGTTTCGAATCCCGCGCGGTTACCGAGCGACGCGCCGCCCTGCCAGAAGCTCTCGAAAAATGGTTCGTTTTGGACGAGGATCCAGCCACAGCAGACCGTTGCCAATATTGCCAGCAGAATGTCGCTGGCTCGAGCGATCGGGTTGTTCTTGAGGGAAGGGTGGACCGGGACGTTAAGGAAGCAGATGACCAAGCCCAATAGCGCAAATACGGCCAATTGTGGTTGTGGAGCCAGGATCGGGTAGTTCACCTGAATTAGCGTGAACACGCACAATCCGACTGCCAGCACGTGCGTGACGAGTCGTCTCGGGTCGGCTGGGCTGTCGGCCATCACTGAGCGTGCCTGTGAGGGCATGAAGGGTGCGGGGGCGGTAAGTGGGTGTGGCCGGTCCGTCCGGGCCGGGTACGTGGACACCGTTGGCTAGCACAGAGGAGCCCAACAGGCGACGGTACCGAAACCGGCCACTCAAGGCCTGGCCTTGTTACGGCCAGATCCCGATCTCCTGATAGAACCGGATGGCGCCGGCGTGGAACTCGGTGCCCGTGTCACGCACGACGTTGCCGGGGTTGATGGCCCGGCCGGCTGCATGTTTCTCGACCACACTTTCACGTTGCTCGTAGAGCGTCTTGGTCACGTTGTAGACCAGCTCTTCGTCGACGGCGGCCGACGTGATCAAGTGCATCGAACCGACGTCGAGGCCCTCGTACGCGTCTGTTTGACCCCGGTAGGTCTCGGCTGGGATCGTGGCTGCATTGAAGAAGAGGTACTCGTCAATCAATGCCTGCCTAGCGTCTTCGTCGAATGGGACGAAGTGGATGTCTTGCGACGCCGAGGCTTGGGTGATCGAGGCGGTTGGCACCGCGCCACCGACGAAAACAGCGGCGGCCGAGCCGTCGGCAATCAGGTCAACGGCCCCCGCTTGTGTCGCGTTCAGCGGGGTGAAGTCATCATAAGTAATGCCGTGTGCGCCCAACAGAGGGCCGACGAAATATTCGAACCCGGCTCCCGCCGGACCGACGCCTACCCGATTGCCGCGTAGGTCGGCAATTGTTTCCACGTCCGAGTTGGCTGGCGTGATGAATAGCGCGACGTTGGGGGCCAGGGTCATCACCGTGCGCATGGGGTAGGCTTTTTCCCAGCCCTCGCTACCACGCATCGCGAAATAGGTAATGGCCGCGTTCGACATGGCGAAGTCAAGCTCGCCGCTGTCAAGGCGGCGGATGTTCTCCTGCGACCCGCTGGTCGCTTCTGCCGTCGTGTTCCAGCCCAACGCACCACCGAACTCGTTCATCACTTCTGCTAACGCGCTACCGACGACGAAAAAGGCGCCACCCGGCGGAGCGGTTCCCAGGCTCAGAAACACCCGTGCTGGTGCTTGGTCGACGGACTCGTCGTCCCCGCCACCCCCACCACACGACGCGGCGAAGGTTCCCAGCATCAAAGTAACCAGAAACCCGACTTGGCGCATGTCCATCCCTTCGAACCGAGGCCGTACGATTTCGGCGAAGCCAACCTTCTGCGCGTACACCACCATGCAAGCGGTGACTAACGCCTAGTGTGAGCCCCTGATCCTACACCAAGCGGTTAGGATGACCGTTCCTGTGCACGGTCAGTCATTGGCGCTCTTGTTTCTTTCCGTGGAGTCAGCCACCACGAATCGATTGGCTTTTAGTTCAAAACGCGGTAGAGCGTTTGTGGCCACGACCCGTACTGGAACGGAGAGCCCCATTGCCTCTTGCAGCGCTTGCGCAACTCGGGCGGACACGGTCGCTTGGTCTGCGGTGCCCGGTTCGAGTTCAAGTTCGATGTCGAGCGCACGCAGGGAATCGCGGGTCGAGACGGTCGACCGGTACTCCGTAACTTCAGGGAAACGCCGTACAACCGCCTCCACCGCAGTCGGGTACACGTTGACGCCTCGGATGCACACCATGTCGTCAGCGCGCGACAGGATGCCTCCATCCACTCGGGCCAGTGTCCGTCCGCATTGGCACCGCTCATGCGTGACGCGCACGATGTCTCGCGTGCGATAGCGCACGACGGGACTAGCACTACGTCCTAGGTTCGTTACAACGAGCTCGCCTGCCTCACCGTCTTGCACTGGCGCGCGGGAGGAGGGGTCAAGCACTTCGCAGATGAACTGGCATTCATTGAGGTGCAGCGCCCCCGGTGCGTGCAGACACTCGAAGCTCACCGGTCCTACTTCGGTGAGCCCGTGGTGGTCGATGACCCGGGCGCCCCAGCTTTCTTCGAGGCGAGCGCGCGTGGCTGGAATGCTTCCGCCTGGTTCTCCGGCTACGATCACCGTTCTCACCGTGCCGTGGGCTAGGTCCGAGAGACCGGTGGCCCGCGCCACCTCTACCAGTCGCAGCGCATAAGTGGGAGTGCAGCAGACGACTGTGGGGAGTGCGGCCTCGAGTAAACCAAGCCGGGTCTCACTTGACATGCTCCCGCCAGGAATGCACAGGGCGCCGATTTGCGACCCGGCGTCGAACGCCGACCAGAAGCCGAGAAATGGTCCGAATCCGAAGGGAAAAAAAATCCGGTCCTCGCTAGTGACCCCCGCCGCACGGTACACCGTCTTCCAGCAGTCGACCACCCACTGCCAGCTCTGGTTGGTATCAAGCCAGCGCAGCGGCCGACCGGTCGTCGATGAGGTTTGGTGATAGCGGGTATAGCAGTTGAGTGGTTCGGTATGTGCGGTTCCCCAAGGCGGCGACGCTTCCTGGTCGGCCGCCAGTTCCTCCTTGGTGGTCAGCGGGAGGTCCTGTAGCCCATCTAGGGTGTCGAACGTATCGATGTTGACCCCCGCTGCATCGAACTTTCGGGTGTAGAACTGATTTCGGCCTTGAATGGTCGAGAAGAGCCCTTGCAAGCGACGCAGCTGTGCGGCCCGTAGATCCGTCCGTGCTAGGTACTCGACCGCGTGTGGGTCCGGGGCCGAGGTCATTTGCGATCACTTTCCCGATGAGTCTGAGCCACTTCGAATCGGTCCATGATGTCCGAAGGTATGTCTGTCCCCCGCATCGGTGCACCTGGCCTCTTAGCGACGCAGGCGATGGTCAGTGTCCCGCGCGCGGCGGTCTCTCCGTCTTTCTCGATCGCCACACTGTACGAGAGGCTTCGCCGGGATTTGCCAGTGATCCGTAGG
>DQEK01000208.1:4128-20594 GCA_003533545.1 Acidobacteriota bacterium
CTGGGGAACCCGATGTCAGCGCCTGGCGGAGCAATACTAAGTCCGGCAGCGCGCCACATCGCATGCTCCGCTTCCTCCAGATAGCGAAAGAACACGCTGAAGTGGACGAGGCCGGCGGTGTCGGTCTCGTAGAACTGCACGCGGCGGGCAAGTCGGAACTCGCTGATCACAGGCTGCACAAGAAATCCGTCACGTAGCGGCGAAATCAGTTGACTGACTTTTCGAATAGTCGCTTAGTGCGTCGAGTAACGGCTGCAGGTCCTTAAAGACGTTACCGACAAGCGCATCAACGAGCTGCGGCTGCAAGTCGGGGTACTTGGTGATGAACTCACCGAAGTTGAACCGCGGATCGTAAAACGACATGACCAGCTGGCGGAAACTGTCGAGGGCATGGCGCACCTCGCGTTCGTAGCCCTCGAACGCGTCTCCGGTAACGACCTCGTGGTCCTTGTCGAGAGCCGCGTGGATAGCATCCGCGACGAGCTCGCCGCCCTTCAGTGCCAGGTAGACTCCTGACGAAAAGACCGGGTCGAGAAATGAGAAAGCGTCACCGACCAGGCAGAAGCCGTCGCCCGCGGCGGCCGTGGCGCGGTAGCTGAATTCCCCAGTGACGCGCATGGGGCCTTTGTAAGTTCCTGGCGCCAGATGTTCGCGAATCCACTGACAGTTCTCGACCTCATCGCAGAAGATCGCCTCAGGGTCGCGCGTATCGCGATAGAGGTAGTCCCGCTCGGCGACTACCCCGACACTGACCACGTCATTCACTAGGGGGATATACCAAAACCATCCCTTGTTCTCGATATACGCAACCGTCGTGGCGCCTTCATCAAGCCCCGGGTCTCTTAGTGCGCCCGTGAAGTAAGTAAAGATCGCGATCTTGTTCAGATCAGGGTCGCGCCGTTTCCAGTCGAGCCGGCTCGCGAGTAGTGCATCGCGGCCAGTGGCGTCCACCACTACCTTGGCGTGGTACGTCGCAGGGCCCTTCGCGGTGTCCGCTCGAACCCCGACCACCCGGTTCCCCTCAGTTAACACGTCTCGAACCGCCACCGCTTGGTGCACTTCTGCACCCTTGGCGGCAGCATTCTCCAGCATCATCTTGTCGAAGTCGCTACGGAGAATCTGCCAAGTGCTGGCGTACTCGTGTTCGATGGTCTTGAAAAAGTAGAACGGTTGGGAGACTTTCCCGCTCGTTGAGACGAACTGCACGCTGTGTTTGAGCGGGCTTCCGGACTGTTTTAGCCAGTCGAGTACGCCCAGTCGCTCGAAGGTGAACCAAGTTCGGGGCATCAGCGATTCGCCGACGTGGTAGCGGGGGAACACCTCCCGCTCTAACAGCAATACGCGGCGGTTGTGCTGGGCGAGCACGGTCGCGGTTGTCGCGCCCGCTGGCCCGCCCCCCACCACGATTGCGTCGTATGTCGGACTGTTCATGCAGTTCGTCAAACTCGAGGCAAGATCTCGACGATGTCACCGATCTTGCGCCCCCGGTGCACTATTTCGGTACGCCGGCCATATAACGTTCTCGGCTCCCGCATCCAGAACACGCCCATCATCTCTGGGTTCGGGGTGAGTGCTAGGTAATCCTTGACGTGGCTTGCGTAGGGAAAGCGGTTGTCAACCAGCAGGCGACCTAACGGCGTCTCATTCCTTAAGATCTGTTGTTGCAGACGGGAGCTGAACGCATCTAGTTTTATCCGGATGGCACCCATTTCGACCGGTCGACCCGTGTATTCCTGCACCAACAGCACTCGTCGAAAGTGCCAACCGCCGGTAGTGAACGTCGAGAGAGCCCGCAGCACAACCCGACCGCCGTAGTGGCGTTCAAGCGTGCTAGTCATGTCATTGTCGTGAACGAGTATCGACCTATACGGTGAAGGGATGTCATCGGGCTCGACCGCGTGCCACGTTGGCATGTCCACTCCGGCCCGTCGGTAGACGATATTCAGTGGATAGAGCGTGTCGTGGGTGGACATCTTCTTCGTCGCGGCGAGCCGGGACTTCGTGTGGCTTCTCGGTGCTGTCGGCTTGGCCATCTGAGGAACGGTTGGGTGCTAGGTATAACGCAGGTTCGTGTGTTCTGGTAGGAAGAACCGGGGCAATAGGCTGTCCACGCGAAGCAGACCCTCGCGTGTGAGCGCGATCTGATCGGGGTCGGCGGTCATCAGATACCCATCGTCCCGCAGCGACGAGAGCGCACCTGAAAACCGGTCGAGGACATCGACACTGTATTTGTCGCCGAAGTAGGCCGGTCTGACCGATCCCAGTTTCAGCTGCAGAACAAGCTCACGAATCAGTCGTTCTTCGTCCGTCGGCCGGAACGCGCGGCTTAGCGGAATCTCACCACGCTGTATCGCTGCCGCGTAGGGGCCCCACTGGTCGAGATTCTGCATGTGCACGCCGTTGATATGCCCGAACGAGGCGACGCCCAGCGCGGCTAGGTCGGCGCCCTGCCAGAGCTGGTCACGGTAGACGAACTTCGTGCGGTCCGGGTTCTTCACTGCGGTGTAAGCGCTGCCAACTGTGTAGCCGGCCTGTTCCAGTGCCTCGAACGCTTCCATTACCCATCGCCGCTTAGTCGACCAGTTAGCTACCGACTCGGTGAACTGCCCGGTGCCCCTCATCAGGTCGCTGCTGATGGTGGTGTTGTGGGGAAGCTCCATCTGATAAATGGTCACGCTATCCGGATCAAGTTCTATTGTTCGTTCAACTGCCGCACGCCACTTCTCATCTGTGTCGCCGAGCATGCCGGCAATGAGGTCAATGTTGATCTGTGGAAAGGCCAGCGATTGGGCGAATGCGTAGGCCCTGAAAATTTCGGCTGAGCGGTGGGCGCGCCCGTTCAATTCAAGTACCTGGTCGTCAAAATGTTCAAGGCCTAGGCTGAGCCGAGTGATGCCCATCTCACGGATTTTCGCCAGCTTAGGTTCGGTCAGCGTGCCCGGCTCGCACTCAAAAGTGATCTCTTCGGCATCGCTCCATGGGCTCATCGCTGACAGCCGGTCGACCAAGCTCTGTAGTTGCCGTACCGACAAAAACGACGGCGTGCCCCCGCCAAAATACACAAATCGTAGCGGACGGCCGGCGATGGCTGGTTGGGTCGCGTAGAGTTCCCACTCGCGCCCTAGCGCATCAAGGTATTCGGCCACCTCGTTCGCGTTCTTGTCGGTGTAAACGCGGAAGTAGCAGAAGTGACACCGTTTGCGACAGAACGGGATGTGCAGGTAGAGGCCCAAGGGCACCTCGGCGGGCTGGTGTGCGAGCGCCAACTGGGCGTCGGATTGGACCGCCTCCTGTGTCCACAGGGAGAATGGGGGGTAATTGGCGACGAAATAACTGCCTACCTCGGTCGGTTCGGCCACCGTGTTCCCGCCAGTGTCAGCCATCTAAGCCCACTATACATGAGCGATCCCACTCACCTTATGGAGTGAACTGCAGTTTCCTACCCTACGGGACCGATGGGGTCTGGCTCTGACACCAGAGAGCCAAGTTTCTAACCGAAGCAGTACAACACTCCGTCCTCGGAGCCAATGACTAGCCGACCCTCAGCGATGGCGGGAGAGGCCACTAACGGTGCTGCGGTGTCGAAATCCCACAATTTTTCACCTGTCCTAAGGTCGAGCACATAGAGCCGGCCGTCACTCGACCCCGCGTAGACGCGTCCTCCGCTGGCGGCGGGCGACGAATCGACTCGGGCGCGGGTCGTAAAAGTCCAGCGTGGCTCGCCGGTTGCTTCTTCGATGGCATGCACCATCTTGTCCCGGCCGCCGATCACGATGGCATTGTCGGCGGCGAGCGCAGACGAATAGAACGGAAAGTGCCTTTGGGGATGCTCGTACTGCCAGATCAGCTGGTGGGTTTCAAGGTCGATACCAATGACGTCGTTGTCGAAGGTGCCGAAGAATACCTTGCCGTCGACGATCACCGGTGACGCCGCGGTGTAGGCGCCTGCAGATAGACTAACCACCGCTTCCCCGTCGCTGATCCGAACACCATGAAACAGTTCGTCGCAGCCTCCAAAGTAGGCGATACCGTCCCATACCGCCGGGGTTGCATGAACGTAGTTTTGGGTTTCGTACTTCCACACCAGTTCGCCGTTGGCGACGTCGAGCGCATACAGGTAGCCATCGTAGGACCCGATCAACACGCGGTCGTCCACAATGACTGGCGAAGACTTGATCTCGCCCAGGGTCTCGTACGTCCAGCGGGCGTTACCTGTCTTCGTGTCGACCGCGTGAAAGATGCCACCAAGATCACCGATAAAGACGAGATCGCCGGCGACGGCTGGAGACGATTCACCGATGCCGACGTCACCAGTCGAGTACGACCACCGTTCGTCGCCAGAGTCGAGGTCCAGAGCAATGAGGGTGCCGGCATAAGTGCCGACATAGACCACTCCGTCCGCGATCGCCGCTGATGAGTCGATTGCCTCGTCGGCTTCGTATGTCCACCGTAGAGAAAGCTCAGCTGGCAAGGCAGAATCAGAGACCCCCGTCAACGAGGTGTTACCTCGGAATTGCGGCCAGGCGTCGGCCGGGGCGGTCCTGGCGTTACTACCACCCGCCTGTGCGAGGGCTAGCCCGGGAAGCAGGGCCAAAAGCGAGAGTGTCCGGAAACTCGCGATCAGAAGGCGCATCGGTAAATCTCCAAGGCATCGGTTGCTGTGAACGGTCTGGGGTTGAATGTGCCAGTCCATTGTTGTGCTGCTTCGTGAGCCAATTGCGGGAGGCCGTCTTCCATAACGCCCTCAACTTGCAGGCACGCCGGCAGGCCGGCGGCGTCAGCCAGTGCGCGCAAGCGAGTTGCTAATCGTTCCCCAGAAGTGCCGGGGACGGGTCCGCCGCCGAGTAAGGCGCGGTAGCCAGATTCAGCCACGGCGCCATTCCAGCGTACGACGTGGGGCAGGAGAATTGCTAGTGCTACCCCATGAGTGACCTGATAATGCGCCGTCAGCGGGTTCGCGCACGCGTGCGCGGCGCCCAGCATGGATTGCTCAATGGCGAATCCGGCATAGAACGCACCGAGTTGCATCGCTGCCCGAGCCTCGACATCGCCGGGCCGATTCAGCACGGTCTCGTAGTGGTTTTCCAGTAATCGCCAGGCCTCGTGGGAGAAGCAGTCGGAGATGGGGCTGCGTCGTGTCGTCACCGCTGTTTCGATGGCATGCGCGATGGCGTCAAAGCCGGACGTGGCGGTCACCGTGTCCGGTTGCGACAGGGTTAGTTCTGGGTCCAAGATTGCCACCCGGTACGCCGCTTTCGGATCACCACAGGCCATTTTCAGACCCGTTGTGGCGTTGGCGATCACAGCGTAGCTTTGCGCTTCACTGCCGGTGCCGGCGGTCGTCGGGACGCCGATCATGGGTAACAGAGGCTGCGCCGCCTTCCCGTACCCTTGGTAGTCTTCGATGTGCCCACCGTTGGTTAGCAGGAAGTTGATGCCCTTCGCGCAGTCCATCGAGCTGCCCCCGCCCAAACCAATAATGCCGTCGACCTCGTGCGGCCTGGCAGCAGCGCACCCAGCGTCGATCATCGTTGTATCGGGGTTCACGTCGAGCCCGTGGAACGGGACAGCCTCGATGCCGGCCCGTGTCAGCTGGTGCTGCGCGAGTGCGACGTGACCAGCAGCCACTAGGCCGCGGTCGGCCACCAGCAAAGGCCGCGTGACCCTTAACTCGGCGGCCAGCGCACCGAGCCGTTCGATAGTGCCTGGTCCGAACACCAAGCGGGTGCGCGGTTGGAAGTCGAACCCTGTCATGACGTGGCGACTGACGTTGCTCGCCACGGCATTTGAGTCCGTGAATTCCGTGCTGGTGGCACACACTGTAGAAATACCTCGGGACGGGGCTTAACCCCGAAGACGGCAGCAACGCCGGGTTAAAACACCAGTTGGAAGCCTCGCGCCTGTTTTGTCGAAATACCCGCCGAGAGGCCGTCGACGTGGATCAGGCCACGAAGCCCCAATATGGTAACAGTCCTATCACGAACCGGGCCACCAAGTTCAGGACCGAGAACAAGCGATGGGTCACATCCGTGACACCGGGGGAGTCGACGGTTAGCGCCCCTTCTTCTATTCCCTGGTTCGTCTGAGCGGAGCGATGTCGATGGGGTTGCCCTCGACGGTTGGCGGTTTGCTCCCCGCGGTGGGCTTACACGTCCAACCCGTCGGCGTTCTCTGCCCGGTCCATGATGAACCGGAACCGCGCCGAAGCGTCGCGCCCCATTAGGTCCGTGATGACGCCGTCGGTTCGGATCTGATCGGCGATCGATACTCGCAGGAGTCGGCGCGTTTTCGGGTTTAACGTCGTCTCCCACAGCACCTTCGGCATCATTTCACCTAGGCCCTTAAACCGGGTGACTTCTGTCCGCGCACGGTCGTTGCGCTTCTTGATGTCGGCTAGGACGACGTCCCGCTGTAACTCGTCAAGTGCCCAGTGGGTCTGTTTGCCCGCGTCGATACGATAGAGCGGCGGTTGGGCCAGATACACTTTGCCGTTTGCGATCAACTTGGGGAGATATCGGTAGAGGAAGGTGAGTAGCAAGGTCGCGATGTGGTTTCCGTCCGCATCGGCATCGGCCAAGATAATGACCCGATCATACCGAAGTCGTCCTAATTCGAAGGCCTTACCGAGTCCGCAGCCGAGTGCGGTAACGAGATCCGACAGCTCTTTGTTCGCAAGTACTTTGGAGAGGGGGGCGCTTTCGACGTTGAGTACCTTCCCGCGCAGCGGAAGAATCGCCTGATGCACACGGTCGCGGCCTTGTTTGGCCGACCCACCGGCCGAGTCACCTTCCACGATGAACAGTTCACTTCCGGTCGTACCGGGTGAGGTGCAATCACTGAGCTTGCCTGGTAGGTTCAGCCGAGAAGAGGTGGCGCTCTTACGCGACACAGCCTGCTGTGCAGCGCGGCTGGCCACCCGTGCCCGCCCTGCGAGGATGATTCGAGCGACGATCGCTTCAGCCGCACTGATGTTGTGGTTGAGCCAGTGCTCGAGGGCCGGTCTAACGAGGCTGTCGACCACGGAGGCCAGCTCGGGGTTATTTAATCGATCCTTAGTCTGGCCCTGAAACTGCGGGTCTGGAGTGAAAACGCTGAGGACGCCCGTGAGTCCCTCACGGATGTCATCCGTCGTCAGAGCCAACCCTTTTGGCGCCAGTCCGTGCGTTTCTATGAAGTTGCGGACGGCCTTGCCTAAGCCGGCGCGGAACCCATTTTCGTGGGTCCCTCCGGACCCGGTTGGTATTCCGTTCACATAGCTGCGTAGATGTTCGTCAGTCGATTCGGTCCACTGCAGCACAAGGTCAAGGCGTAGGTTAGAAATCGGGTGGTCGCGGGTCACCGAGAACGCGAGGTCGTGCACCGATGGTGTGTTGCGGTCAGTCAGAATCCGGCGCAGGTAGTCCGGGAGGCCTTCGTCGTGCTGGAATATCTGACGCTCGGAGACCGATTCATCTGCGAAGACGATTTTCACGCCCTTGTGCAAGTAGCTCGCGGTCTCCAGGCGCTCAGCAATTAAGTTCGCGTCGAAGGTGGTCTTCGGGAAGATCGTCGCGTCGGGACGGAAGTAGACCGTGGTGCCCGTGCCGCGTGCCGCGCCGGCCCGCTTCAGCCGAGTAACCGGCTTGCCTTGAGCGAAACGTTGTTCCCATTTCGCCCCGTCACGCTTAGAGGTTGCCACGAGCTCCTTCGACAGAGCGTTGACCACGCTGGCCCCGACCCCGTGGAGCCCCCCGGCCGTTCGGTAAGTGCGGTGTTCGAACTTTCCGCCGGCGTGTAGCGTCGTGAAGATGACCTCAAGAGCGCTACGTTTTGTCTTTTTGTGCGTATCCACCGGAATGCCACGCCCATCATCGCTGACCGTCACTGACGCACCGTCGGCGTGCAAGGTGACCGCGATGTTCGAAGCGTGCCCGTTCATCGCTTCATCGATCGCATTGTCGACAACTTCCCACACTAAATGGTGGAGTCCAGTTACCCCCACGCCGCCTATGTACATGCCTGGCCGGCGCCTGACCGGCTCAAGACCTTCGAGGACTGTGATGTCCTTGGCGGTATAGCTTTTTACCATCGGTAACGTGCGGTTCCGGGCTGCCGCTGGGAGGGCAGGAGCGTCGGAGGTGGGCCTCGAAAAACGCGCGGCCAGTGTAGCACGCTGTTTTCTGGGTCCTGCTTGTCCTCCGTTCGTTTACGAGAACCGTGCTCAGCCCTTTTGGCACGCAGACGCCCACGACTCTGGTCTGCGAGGCGTCGCCTATAAAAAATCGGGTGAAGGTGCGAATGGGGAGGAAAAATCAGCCGCTTGTTGGTCATTCAAGGACGGGCATGGCGATGGGCGTCGGAACAACACGTACAAACTGGCCACGTTGAAGTAATTCCCGACCCTTGCCGCCGCGTCCTGTGACACCGTATTTCGCGGTACTGATCGTCTGGCTGGCCCCACGGTTCGTCTCGACGGTGAGCAGGTCTCGGTCGCCCGTCGAGGCAATGAAGCCGATGACGTGGTCCTTTCCCTTCGGTAGTTTGATCAAGATAACGCCTTTACCAGGTCCCGAGAGAAATTTGACCTCTTTCACAGCACACAGCATGGTTCGCGCCTGCGCCGTTGCTGCGATGAGGGTTTCTTCACCGGTCGTTCCGGTCACCCCGACGATCTCTGCGCTGGCGGACGGACGGGCGAATCGTCGTCCAGCCCGGTTGCTGGGTTCCAGAAACGGTTCGAGGCTCAGACGTAGGCTGTAACCATCGCTGGTGACGGCCACCGCGTGCTCCGGGGGTTCGAGGCCATCGCTCGCGGGAGCAATATTGGTTGCCACCCGTGGATCCAAACTCATGGCGGCTACGATCCGTTCGCGGTCTTTGAACTTGAAGAAACGCTGAATCGGTTCGCCATGACCGGTAGTAGCTGGGATGTCGATGAACCGCGCTGTGTAGGCGATGCCGAAGTTGCTAAAGAATACACAGGTTGCTCTGGTACTGCCGGCCAACGCTGCGAGTAGACGGTCCCCCTCCCGCAGCCGGGTGGTAGAGATATCCCGGACTTCCTTCTGACGTTTTACCCACCCGTCCGCTGTGACCAGTACCACCGCGTTCTCGTCGACTATGAAGTCGTCGGCGGTGTAGTCGATCTCCTCCTCGACACTTTCGATGAGCGTGCGTCGCTGGTCGGTCTTCCGGTCGCCATAGGCCTTCTTGATCTCGCGAATCTCGTCACGAACCAGCGTCCAGCGTTTGTCCTCGTTCTTGAGCAAAGCACCGATCTGCTTGGCCCGCTTCCGTTTTTCGGTGAGCTCTTCCCGAATGACCAGAATCTCCAACCGCGCTAAACGATAGACCTTCAACTCGAGAATAGCGTCGGTCTGGTCGGCATCGAGGCCGAACCGTTTCATGATCTTGACCGCCGCGTCGGCCTTGCCGTCTGAGGCTCGGACGATCCGAAGCACTGCATCGAGGGCATCGAAGACTAACTCGAAGCCTTCCAAGATGTGGATGCGTCGCCTGAGGGCCGTCAACTCGTGTTCGAGTCGCCGGGTTACCACGTCGAGGCGGAATCGAAGGAAGTGCCACAGTATCTGATGTAAATCCAACCGTTCTGGGCGGCCAACACCAGGCTGCTCCGTCGGTACGAGACAGGTCAGGTTGACGGCGAAGTTCGTTTGTAATGGCGTGTGCTTGAATAGGTACGCCATCACCATCCGTTCGTCAGCGTCACGTTTCAGTTCTAGCGAAATCTGAATCTCGTCTGCTGAAAGGTCCTTGACATCCACGAGTTGCGGCAGTCTGCGACCGATGATGACATCAGCAATGCGTTCGATGAGTTGAGACTTGTTCACCATGTACGGAATGCTGGTGATGTAGATGGTCTTGGCGTTCCGGCTCGTAGGACCCGTTTTCCAGGTGCTTCGGAGACGAATAGTGCCGGTTCCGGTGTTGTAGATCTGTTTTAGCTCGTTGGCGGTGTTTAGCACCTGTCCGCCGGTCGGGAACTCTGGACCCTTGATGTAGGCACAGAGCCGCATGCTGGTCAGTTCGGGTTTGTCGAGCAGCTTCAGCAGTGCCGTGCAAACTTCTCCCATATGGTGCGGTGGGATGTTGGTAGCCATGCCGACCGCAATGCCAGTCGCTCCGTTCAGCAAGAGGTTGGGAAACCGTGCCGGTAGCGCTACCGGTTCAGTCTTGCTTCCGTCGTAGTTCGGCCGAAAGTCCACCGTGTCCTGGTGGATTTCCTCCATGAGCTCAGCGCTGGGCGGAGCGAGGCGACATTCCGTGTATCGCATGGCGGCCGCGCTATCGCCGTCCAGGGACCCGAAGTTGCCGTGTCCGTCGATTAAGGGATAGCGTAGCGAGAACGTTTGAGCCATTCGGACGAGCGTCTCGTACAGTGCTGTGTCGCCGTGCGGGTGGTAGCTTCCCATGACGTCGCCGACGACTTTGGCCGACTTTCGTGGTTTTGCATCGGCGGTGATCCGCTGTTCCCACATCGTGTAGAGGATCCGCCTCTGGACCGGTTTCAGACCGTCGCGCACGTCAGGCAGGGCGCGCGAGGTGATGACCGATAGCGCGTAATTGAGATATCGGCTCTGTGCGGCGTCGATCAACTCGACGGTCGGTTCGCCGCCGGATGGGGTAGTGCCACCGTTGCTCTCCGATTCGGTGATGTCGAAAAGCGGAGCGCTGCGCGGAGTACGTCGTTTGACCATTGGTGGATTATCAGTCTGTTTGGTTGCCTTGAAGGAGGCACAGGAACTCTCCGAGGACCATCGCCGTCGCGCCCCAGACTCGCTCACCCTGCAGTTCGAAGTAGGGGACTGCGATCTTTTCCTCGTTGCGCCACCGCCACCCGTGTTTCAACGACGTAGGATCTTGCAGCTCCCGTATCTGCACTTCGAGAATCCGGGCCACTTCGGTCGCCGCCGGCACGAGTACAGGATGTTGGTCAAGAACCGCCACAACTGGATGTAGCGCGAAGTTGCTCACCGGGATGTACAGTGGCGATAGCCGACCAAGAACCCGCAGGCCGTTGCCCGGGAGCCCAATCTCCTCACGTGCTTCGCGAATGGCGGCCGATTCGATAGATTCGCCCTCGTCCAAGGCACCACCCGGGAGTGACACTTGTCCCGCATGCTGCCCTACGGTGCGGGCCCGACGGGTCAGGACAAAGTGCACGTGGCACCTGGCGGGGAAGAGCAGGACTAGGACGGCGGCGGTGCGTGCCCCCCGGGGAATAAAGCCCGCCTGCCAGCCACTCCGCGGCCGCGGCGCTAAGGCGGCATGGGTTTCGTGGCGTGGCGTTGGAGACTCTAGGGCGGCGCGTAGCTGCGCTTCAATCTGATAGAGTGTCGGTGTGGCAGCCACGGGCAACGTGTAATCCTACCGCGTCTCATGGTGGTGTCTTCGTCGAACCCGCCTTGACCGGCACCCCATGACCAACACCGTTCCTGGTAAAAAACAGTTCGATCGGTCGATCGTCGAGGGTCCGTTGGGGCGAGCCGTCTGGCACTTGGCGTGGCCCACCATGGTGCAGAACGTCATCGGCGGGCTGCAGGGCATCATCGATCAGGCGATGGTCGGGAACTTTGTCGGTCACACTGGTAACGCGGCCATTGGCGTTAGTCTCCAAATTTTTATTTTGGTCATTGTGTTCGTGGCCTCGGTCTTCACCGGCATGGGCGTGCTTGTTGCTCGCTTCGCCGGTGCAAACGAAATCGACAAGGTCAACCGGTCGGTGTATCAGGCGTTCCTGGTGGCGCTGATCCTTGCAGTCGGGGTGATGGCCCCCCTTGGGTACTGGCTGGCGCCCATGCTCCTGTCTTTGATCAATGCTGCGCCTGAGGTCCAGGTCGAGGCATTGCCGTATATCCGTATCCAGTTCGTGTTCAGCTTCGGAATGCTGATGTTCTTCATGTTTAGTGGGGCCCTTCGGGCCGCTGGTGATGCGAAGACGCCGATGCGACTCGGTATCTTCATGACGGCGCTGAACATCGTGCTGAACGTCGTGCTTATCCGGGGGTTGGGTCCGATTCCGGCGTTCGGCACCACAGGTGCCGCCATGGGCACTGCAATTGCCAGCGGCATCACCGGGATTCTGTTTATGTGGTTGTTGTTCTCGAACCGGCTGGTCATCCAGTTCACCCGCTCAATGTCGTTCCGGCCCGACATGGTTATCATCCGGCAGCTTTTCAAGTTTGGACTCCCGGCTGGTATTCAGGGAATTGCGATGAATCTTGGTGGCGTGCTGATGCTGCGATATATCGGTTCGCTTCGCTACAGCGCGGAAGCACAGGCGGCCTATTCGGTGGGCTACACCGAACTGTTCTCGTTGATTACCTGGACCTCGGTCGGTCTCATGGGGGCCACCGCGGCGGTTGCGGGTCAGAATCTCGGGGCCGGTTACCCCGATCGCAGTGCCAAGTCCGCCCAGGTGGCTTCGATGATTGGTTTCGGTGTGGCTTTCGCGGTGGGGCTGGTGTTCTACGCGATTCCAGGGCCGTTGCTCGCCGTCTTTGGAATGAACGACGGAGTGGTGCTCGACCTCGCTGTCGAATTGCTGGGTTATCTGGCGGTGTCGGGTGTCTTCGTTAGTGTCGCGCTCGTCTATACGGGCGGACTGCAGGGCACCGGTGATACCCGGAGCCCACTGTATATCTCCATTGTTTCGCAGGTGATCCTCCCGCTTGGCATCTGCGCCGGTATTCAGGCCACCTCGGGCCTTGAGTCCCACAATGTCTGGTTCGCGATCCTAATCGGGCACATGAGTCGGTGCGGACTGAGCGTGGTACGTTTTCGCCAGGGCAAGTGGCGTGACATCGCCGTTGATATTGGTCCTGCACGGGCGTAGCTTACTGGTTCGATGGTCGTGTCGGTCGGGGATGTTTCTTGGCCGGAGCCAAGTGCGCCGATGTCACCCAGGCTCGGTAGCCGAAGGGCTCAAACTGTTCAAGAACGCCACGTCACTCGGAGGTGTCGAGAGCTTGGTTGAGCACCGGGCACCGATCGAAGGGCCGGACACGCCGGTGCCAGAAGACCTCCTGCGGTTGTCGATCGGCATCGAGGCGGTTGACGATTTGCGTGCGGATCTGGAACAGGCGCTGGCGGGACTTTGATGAAGGGCCATCGGTCGAAAAGAACGGACAACAAACGATGATCAGTTATCAGTTAACGCGATTTGGACGACCGCTCGAACGCGCGGAGTCGTCGCCGCCGGATCCTGCGAGTAGCGAAGTGCTTGTGCAGGTTGAGGCCTGCGGTGTGTGCCACAGCGATGTGCACCTGCACGACGGATTTTTTGACATGGGAAACGGGAGGCGACTTGATTTGGCGAAGGGACGCGAGTTGCCCCTGACGTTGGGGCACGAGATTGCCGGCACGGTGGTGGCGTGTGGTCCCGATGCCGGTGAAGTCGCTGTTGGGATGCGTGGCGTTGTCTATCCCTGGGTCGGGTGCGGCGAGTGCCCAACCTGTCTGAGGGGGCATGAGCATCTGTGCCCGCAGTCGAGGGCGCTGGGCGTCACCCGCGACGGAGGCTTCAGCGACTACGTGCTGGTGCCTCATCCTCGGTACCTTTTCGAATTTGGCGATCGGCCCATCACGTTGGCTTGTACCTACGCGTGCTCGGGACTCACCGCTTATAGCGCCGTGAAGAAGGTGCAACCGATGGCAGAAGGTCGTTCGATCGTGATCATCGGTCTCGGTGGGGTCGGATTTGCGGCATTACGCCTCGCGCAAGCCGTGACCAGCGCAGCGATCGTTGCGGTGGACGTGAACCAGGCGACTCTCCAGGCAGCGGCTGAAACTGGCGCTGCCGTGGTCGATGCGCGCGCTGAGGACGCCGCGAAGCAAATCCGTGGGCTGACTGATGGCGGTGCCGCGACGGTGATCGATTTCGTCGGATCTGAGAGTAGCGCGCCGCTGGGATTTAAGACGCTGGCGACGGGGGGGGTGTTCGTGATCGTGGGGCTTTTCGGTGGAGAATTTCGCGCGTCGATCCCCCTCTGGCCTTTACGCGATTTGACTGTGCGGGGTTCTTACGTCGGCTCCCTTACAGAGATGCGCGAGTTGATGGAGTTGGTCGAGACCGGCGTGGTTCTACCGATTCCCGTGCGCTCGCGCCCGCTGGCCGAGGCCCAGGACGCGCTGAACGATTTGCGAGAAGGTGGAGCGACCGGTCGGACGGTACTCACGCCGCAGAGGCTGCATTAAGTACCAGCTGCTGGTGTCGGCCGTGGCGCGGCCGGGAAGGTTGCGGTTCGTTACCCAGCAGCTTCCCCGACCGTGCGCGAGATCACAGCGCGGGCTTCGTCACGTAGGCGAACGACCTCGTCCCATGCTGAGTCACTTGGATGCAATGGCGGCTCGATGGTCAGACCGACACGCCCCGGGCGCAGGAGCAACGTGTCCGCTGGAAAGATACGCCTAGTGCCTGTCAACGCAATTGGTACCACGGGAAGACCGGTCTCGGCGGCCGCGCGGAACGCGCCCAATCGGAACGGTAGCAGCCCTGGAGCCCTGACGAACGTTCCCTCCGGAAACACGAACATCGACTCGCCGGAACCGAGCGCGGCGCTGACTTCGTCAGCGCCCTCCATCTGAGTGGTGTGTTTCGTTTTCTCGATGGCGATGTAGCCTGCTTTGGGAATCACTGTGCCGAGAACGGGGTAGGTCACCAGACGCCCCTTCGCGGCGAACCGGAGGTTTTCTGGCAGGGCCGCCAGTATGACGACCACATCGAGATAGCTGGCATGGTTGGCCACGAACATGGCCGGACCGAGGTCCTGCAGGTGCTCATGCCCCGTGATTATCAGTCGGCACCCTGAGAGGGTGACGACCAATTTGGAGAACCGGCGGAGCCAACGACGGGAGGTGGTCGTTTGTCGACTCATACCGACTAACGCCCACAGTGGCGGTACGGCGACGACTGTGAGTGCCAGGATGTAGGTGGTGTATAGCAGTCGCAGTAGTAGGTCCGCCGAACGTGCAATCCGTCCCGCCAGCGCGCGGGACCCGACTTCGAACCACTGACGGGCCATTGACCCCCGGCCCCGGTCGAGGGTGCCTGCCACGTAGGCATCCCGCGTTGCGCCCCGACGGATCTTGCCACTTGAGGTCTTCAGCACCGCGCCGGGTTGGGCGAGTACCACCGTGTCTGGTGGGACACCGAGCGCCTCGGCAACCTGTTCCTGTATGTCGCGCTGGATTCGGGTACGCGCCGCCTGTTCGGTCTCTCGTGTTTCGGCGACGACTACGAGGCGTTCTGTGCCGACCCCGGAGTCGGCGACTCCGAATGCGGCGATGCAGCCTTTCCTGATTCCCTGGACTGCAGCGACCACAGCTTCCGCTTCATGGGGGTAGATGTTGCGGCCCCCTTTTATGATGACGTCCTTGTGGCGTCCGGTCAGGAACAACTCCCCGTCGGCCTGATAGCCGAGGTCCCCGGTGTCGATCCAGCCATCCGCCGTGGTGATCGCTTGGGTCGCTGCCGCGTTGCGATAGTAGCCAGCCATCATCGACGGGCCACGGAATTGGACATGTCCCTCGGTTCGTTCGGCCACGGGCCCGTTGGTCGGGTCGACGATACGGATCTCATGCTCGGGGAGTGCGACCCCACAAGCAACGAATTCAAGGGCATCGGAGTCCGAACTGATGGTCGCTTGCCCTGTCGCTTGGAACGTTCGGTCGATGCGGTCAACACGGACCGGGTGCCGGCGGGGCGTCACCGCCAACCCTACGGAGCATTCGGCAAGTCCGTACACGGGTCGCATCGCGTCCGGCCGAAATCCAACGTGGGCGAAGCGGTCGGCGAAACGGGTAATCGTTCCTGGCAGGACCGCTTCAGATCCGTTGAGCACGGTGCGGAGCGAGCTGAGATCGAGGTCGACGATCTCCTCACTGGTGACCTTGTTCACGCACAGGTCGAACGCGAAGTTGGGGGCCACCGCCAATGTTGCGCGGTGGGCGTGTATGCTCCAGAGCCACCGGGCGGGTCTCGAGAGGAA
This sequence comes from Acidobacteriota bacterium, assembly GCA_003533545.1. Taxonomy (GTDB): domain Bacteria; phylum Acidobacteriota; class Vicinamibacteria; order Vicinamibacterales; family UBA8438; genus DQEK01. The sequence continues at coordinate 20,118 of DQEK01000208.1, forward strand.
GGCCAGCGGCGACAGAATGGCAACGGGCACCCCAGCGTACATCGTGCCCAGCCAGGCGCCGATCAGTCCCATGTCGTGATACAGGGGAAGCCAGCTCACCGCGACGTCAGTCGGTTGAATGTCGAGTCCGGTCACGATGGCGCGGATGTTAGCCAGGAGGTTGGCGTGGGTCAGTAGCACGCCCTTGGGCTGACCCGTGCTACCGGACGTGTATTGGATGAGCGCGGGGTCTTCGGCGGTCAACCATGGGGCCGGGTTTGGGGGTAAGGGACCGTCGTCGGCGTCGGTCTGAACGAGATCTTCTACGGTCGTGACTGTCGCGAGCGTCGGGACCCGGCCTCGAAGTAACCCGGCTAGTCGCTCGACCTCGGCGAACGTGATCATTAACCGAGTGCCGGCGTTCGACAGAATCCCGACTTGGCGCTCGGCATACTCGGCTATACGGTCGGCCCGAAAAGGCGGGTAGATCGGTACCGG